>JAGLOK010000038.1 GCA_023139005.1 Clostridiales bacterium
AAGCTCGCGTTGTGAGTTGGGTGTGTAGATAGTCACAAAGAAGAACTCCTCATATTCTAGAGTGATGACGCGTCCTTCGTGCTCGTGTTTTTTAACACCGATACCAAGCTTTGTGGATATTGGCTGCTGCTTTGTGAAGATTGCAGTGCCCGAGTACCCCTTTTTTTCTGCATAGTTATATATTTGATGATACCCTGGCATTGCAAGATCGATCTGTCCTTCTTGGAGCTTCAACTCTTGCACACAGAACATGTCCGCCTGCATCTCATTGAAATAGTCCATAAATCCTTTTTTGACGCATGCACGCAGTCCATTTACATTCCATGATATTAGTTTCATAATTACCCTCTGTCACTTTGATATTATCAGTATAGCATTGATTAAAAGTCATAACAATAAAACCACTGCGTTTGAAGCAATGGTTTTATTACAAAGTTACTATTTTAAAATCAGGTCAAGATTCTTTTTCTTTATCCGCTTTCATTAAGTGATATAAGGATTTTGCATCAGGATCGACGGTATCATACTTTAAGAATATGATGATCTCTTCTGCAAAGCCTACAAAATACAAAGATATAATTACAGTTATAAAGATTGTTGTATCTACTAAAGGTGTAAGGATAACAAGTAAATATACCAAAACACCGATGAATTTGAGCAACAGTGTATGCATCAACATGGGTTGTTTTAGCTTTATTCCAGAGATTATGAATGATAATGCCAGCAGACCAAAGAATATATACAAGATTGTATAATTTGGCTCCAAATATGCTGGGCGCAGTTTGGCTATAAAATATGCAGACGAAATGTAAAAGGGAAGGTCTGCAATTGAATCCAGTCTTTTTCCGAGTTCACTTGTTTGATTCAGCTTTCGTGCAACCAGACCATCGAAATAATCAGTCGATCCTAGTATCGCATAGCTTATTATAAATGCGATTTCCATGTTTTCCATATTAACGAATATAAATAATACCGGTAGTAAAACGAGTCGAGATAGGGATAAGATATTGGGTATTGTCAAATTTTCTTTTTTAAACATAAACAATCTCCTCTTCATTTATCTATTATTAACTATTATAACACATGAAAGTGTCTTAGTAATTTTTTCAAATTAAAAACGCCCAATACCTTTTGGTATTGGGCGTAGTTTGCTTTAGGATTTATCTGTCCTGGTTTGCCTTAAAGCAGTCGTCACAATAAACTGGACGATCGCCTCTTGGTAAGAATGGAACTTGTGCGTCTTTCCCGCAGCCATCGCATGTTACGTCGTACATTTGTCTTGTTGAGCGTCTTTCTTTTTTACGCGCAGCGCGGCATGAAGGGCAACGTTTTGGCTCATTCTGAAAGCCTTTTTCAGCGTAAAATTCTTGTTCGGAAGCACTGAAAACGAATTCTTCGCTACATTCAGCACAGTTTAAGTTCTTGTCCTCGTACATAAGTATCTCCTTTTGTTCTTTCCAAAGAACATGGTTGTAATGGTCCGCAATTGCGGTGGCTCAGGTAATATATTCGAACCTAAGATAAGGCGATTATAACAGTACAGTGGTTAAAAGTAAAGCAATTTACAAATAATATGTAATTAAATGGATGACCTATTGTTTCCCATTATAGATTAGTAAATAGTATAGAAAAAGCCCGTAACATGCTACGAGCGATTTTAATCATTTTGCTATATTAGTCGAAATACCCCTTCTTTGCGAGCAACTCTGCCGTTAGAAGTCCACCACCTGCTGCACCGCGTACTGTGTTATGCGATAAGCATATGAATTTATAGTCATACTGGCTGTCTTCGCGTAGCCTTCCCATGGATACACCCATTCCGTTTCCGATATCGCGATCCATCTTTGTTTGAGGACGAGAAGGATCTTCAAAGTATGTCAGAAATGGTTTTGGTGCACTGGGTAGTCCAAGCTGTTGTGGTATGGGGTTGAAGGCTTTCCAACGCTTCTTGATTTCCTCAATAGAGGGTTTGTTTTCAAAGCTTACAAAAACAGCAGCCATATGTCCATCAGTTACAGGAACTCGTATGCATTGGCTGGTGATGTCTGGTGAGGTAACGTTTTTTATTTCTCCATCTTCCACATTGCCCCATATCTTTAGTGGCTCTTCTTCGCTTTTTTCTTCTTCGCCACCTATATAAGGGATGACATTATCAACCATATCAGGCCACATATCAAAAGTTTTGCCTGCGCCGGAGATTGCTTGATAGGTACATGCTAAGATTTTTGTGATGCCGAAATCAGTCAAGGGTGCAAGTGCTGGAACATATGTTTGCAATGAGCAGTTTGGTTTTACGGAAATGAATCCACGCTGCGTTCCGAGCCGAGTTCTTTGTGCTTGAATAACATCTAAATGTTCCGGATTCACTTCAGGTATCAACATAGGCACATCGGGGGTTTTTCTGTGTGCTGAGTTGCTGGAAACCACGGGAATCTCATTTTTTGCATAGGCATATTCAAGCTCACGCGTAGCAGCCTTGTCAAGACTAACAGCACAGAAAACAAAATCCACCTTGTCTTTTACTGCATCGATATCATTGGCTTTGTGTACCATTATTTTTTTTGCATATTCAGGAATATCTCCATCCATCAGCCACCTACCGGAGACTGCATCTTCGTATTTATGCCCTGCTGAGCGTGCGCTTGCAGAGAGTGCAGTGACCTCGAAATATGGATGGTTTTCAAGGAGTTTTATAAAACGCTGACCTACCATGCCTGTGGCACCTATAATTCCTGCGCGATATTTTTTCATCAAATCACTCCTTTTTAAATATTTTTGTTATTATATCATTCACCTATATTTTGTACAAGCTATTTCTTTCTTGCTATGAATCTTATCAATTTCTCGAATTCTGAATACAAAAGCATGAGAATCGGAGCTGTCAATGCAATAGTCCATTGGATTGAGGTAAGCGCAACCAATGAAAATGCGCTTGCAATCGGAGGGATAATGACGACCATAACTTGAAGCAAAGCAGATCCAAAGAATGCAAGGAGCATATATTTATTGGAAAAGGGTGAGCTGAAAAATGATTTATTTTCAAAGCGTTCTCCCAATGCATGAAAGAGCTGTGTAAGACCCAACGTGATAAATGCCATAGTGGTTGCTGCTGCTGGACTTTCAAAAATCTTGATGCCAACAATATATACACCCAAAGCTATCAATCCTTCAAATGTACCATGCATCATCAATTGTAGAGTGAGTTTTTTTGTGAAGAAGGGTTTTTTTGAATCTCTGGGAGGACGATTCATGATATCAGGCTCCCCTGGCTCCATGCCTAAGGCCAATGCGGGGAAGGTGTCGGTCACCAAATTAATCCATAATATATGCACCGGAAGAAACAGTCTCCAACCTAAGAGTGTTGCGATAAAGATTGCAATCACTTCGCCAAAGTTTGAGCTTAATAAGAACTTGATAGCTTTTGAGATATTGGTATAGATATTGCGCCCTTGCTCCACAGAGACTATTATGGTTGCAAAGTTATCATCAGTTAAGACGATATCGGATGCTCCCTTTGATACATCAGTTCCTGTAATGCCCATACCAACACCGATGTCTGCGCTCTTAAGTGCAGGAGCGTCATTTACGCCATCACCTGTCATGGCAACTACCATACCGTTTTTCTGCCAAGCATCGACAATACGCACCTTATGTTCAGGTGAAACCCGTGCAAATACAGCTATCTCAGGCACCATCTTCTGTAGTGCTTCATCTGTGATGTCTTCAATCTCGCGTCCGGTGATGGCGCGTCGGGTATCATCGAGTATACCGATGCGTGAAGCGATCGCTTTTGCAGTTTCGATGTGATCACCTGTGATCATCACAGGTTTGATTCCTGCTCTAAGGCAGGACAATACAGCAGGTCGTGCTTCATCTCTTGGTGGATCCATTTGTCCGCAAAGACCGATGAATATGAGGTTGTTTTCTACCGCATCAATGTCTGAGGTGTCACTGGTTTCAACCTTTTTATATGCAAATGCCAGTACACGGAGTGCTTCATATGCCATGTCATGATTGGCTTGTATTGCTTTTTTCTTGAGATCTTTTGTAAGTGGGAGGACTTGATCATCTATTAATATATCAGAGCATCTGTCAATCAGGATATCCGGCGCTCCTTTTGTGTAACAGATCAAATCATTACAATTAACGATAACGCTCATCATCTTTCTGTTGGAGTCAAACGGAATTTCTCCTTTGCGGCATCTGGAGCGCAATGCATCTTTATCAAATAATTGATATTTCAACAAATAGTCAATCAATGCAGTTTCTGTGGGATCGCCGATGATGCTATTGTTATTTCCAATATTGGCATCATTGCAGTATGCCATACATTCATTGAGCTTTGCATTGCTGTTTCCTGCATCAAAAAATGCATTGTCATAGTATACCTTTTCGATTGTCATTTGGTTTTTGGTCAATGTACCTGTCTTATCAGAGCAGATGACCTGAGTAGAGCCTAAAGATTCTACGGCTGTCAATTTTCGTACGATTGCACCCTTTTGTGCCATGCGCTTCATGCCCATAGCAAGCATAATGGTAACCACTGTAGCAAGTCCCTCTGGGATAGCTGCAACTGCTAATGAGATTGCCAGCAAGAACATATCAAATAATTCACGCCCAGTAGCAAGCCCGATTGCAAAGATAACGACTGCAATGATAATCACTGCAATGGAGAGGGTTTTACTGATATTGTTCAGATTTTTTTGAAGGGGCGTGATTTCATCTTCGGTGTTTGCAAGTCGATCTGCAATTTTACCCATTTGTGTATCTTTACCGGTTGCAATAACCACACCGCTGCCACGTCCTGCAGAGATACTACATCCCATAAATGCCAAGTTGGTCATATCTCCTGTTGCCAGTTTGGGATCGTTGAGTGCAGCTATTGTCTTTTCTACAGGGAGCGATTCTCCTGTTAGTGGTGCTTCCAATGCAAAAAGAGAAGCACTTTCTATAATGCGCAAATCAGCAGGGATTGAACTTCCTGCTTCCAATAGCACAATATCACCCACCACCAAATCTCGTGCATCGATTTTTGCAGCGCTACCATCGCGTATCACCATCGCATTTGGCGCGGTCATTTCTTTCAATGCATCCAGTGCTGCAGAGGCTCGGGATTCTTGTACTGCGCCAAGGACGACATTGAGTACCACAACCAATAGTATAATAACACCATCGGGTACTTCGCCCATCACAAAAGAGATAACAGCAGCAACAAGAAGTACGATGAGCATGATGTTTTTTAGCTGTACTAATAATGTTTGGACAAAGCTTACTTTTTTCCCTTCAGGAAGAATGTTTGGACCATTGTTTTGCAAGCGCGAGTTGGCTTCATCTTGGGTTAGCCCCAACTGTTGTGTTTCATGAAATGTGAGGATTTCTTTGCATGTCATTAGATGCGGATGTTTTTCTTGGTTGATCATATAGTATCCTTTAGCTTGTTTCTTATTTAATATAATTGATTTAATCTCTAATTGTTTTTTCCAATACATATGTGGGTGCTTCATCAAATAGGACGCTGACTGACTCACGCACATGAATGCGACGCACCGTTTCTGCAAACAATGGAGCAACGGATACAACTTGTGTAAAGTCAGAGTTTAAGACAATGTCATTATTTACAGTATCTGTGGTGATATAGGTGTCAATAGGAGACTCCATGATACGATTGAGTCCTTTCTCGTTGACCAATGAGTGGGACGTACACGCCAGTATTTGCTTTGCACCACGGTCTTTAAGTTGATAGGCAACTTCGCACAGTGTGCCACCGGAGATGGAAAAGTCATCAACAATCAAGCAATTCTTACCGGAGACATCTCCGATAACTTCTAATATCTCAGGACTCTCATCATGTCCTGTTCGTTGTTTGTCGCATAAGACGGTAGGAACACCCAGTCGTCCTGCAAACGAGCGTGCTTCTTTTGTAAAGCCTGCATCAGGGGCAACCACGACATAGTCGTCCAAGCCCAGCATTCGCACGTACTGTGTGAGTATGGGGGCTCCAAACAAGTGATCGACAGGTTTTTTGAAAAAGCCCTGCACCTGTGGAGAGTGTAAATCCATCGTGACTATGCGATCAGCGCCTGCAAGCTCTATGCACTCTGCACATACTCTACCGCGAATGGATACTCTAGGTTCGTCTTTTTTGTCGCCCTTTGCATAGCCATAGTATGGGATGATTGCGGTGACGGAGTTGGCACTTGCACGTTTGAATGCATCCATCCAGAAGAGGATTTCAGTAAATTCATTGTTGGAATCAAGCCCGATGGGTTGTACAAGATATACATCTTTAGCGCGTACTGTTTCAAGTACTCGAACGAATGTATTGCCCTCTGAGAATCGAATCACTTCAGACTTTCCTAAGTCGACATTTAGGTATTCACACATTCTCTGTGCAAATGCACCACCTGTACTTCCTGCGAAAATGCTGATATCTTTTCTCCATGCCATAATTAGCTCCTCAACCATAAATTGTGCATTGCTTTGGTTGCACTCCTAATATACCAAAAAACACCGCATATGTTAAGTATGCAGTGTTGAATAGTTTGATTATTTCCAATTCAGCCGGATGCGCCACCATCGGGCGTAGGCTCTGGGGTAGGGGTCGCTACAGGTACTGGTTTGGTTAAAATGATCGCAGGGAAGCTTTTGTATGTATAAGTATGAGAATATTTTCTGTCTACCTCAACTCCGCCTTCAAAAACACCGGGTGCTGCTTCCACACAGTCCTTGTACCATACTTTGTCGACACTATATTTCTTTAATGGTCTTGCTTCTCGCAAAGTTGCAACCATCTTGTTCTTCTCAGAATCTAACGTCCATACCAAGTCTAGATATTCATCTACTCCCACTTCTTGATATATTGGTTGTTCTGGATCAAGTGTTTCAATATTTTTATATTCCGGTCGAATATGCAATATATTTTCTTCTGCATCCTTCTGTGGCATGGTGTAAACATCGACATCCACATATCCTGCAACCCCGTACGTGTCATACCAGAAGTAAGTGTTAAAAAATATCGGATATTCAGTATCATTTTTAAAAATGAGATCATGAGTTGGCCAGTTAACCATAGCGTCCATACCATAACCAAAATCGTTGTAATATGCAGGCCATGAGTGTGGATGGTGATTGGTTACATTAGCATTCGCCATGTAGGCTGCATTAAATATTGTTGTGGCAGCCTGACATATGCCACCACCCAATGCTTTTTCTAGCATCTTTTCTTGATTGATGGTATTTGCTTCCAGCCAGCCGCTACGCTTTGTACGTTCACCCAATGTTTCATTATAGGAAATTATTTCACCGGGCATCAATACTAACCCTTTGTAGAAACCAATGGCTTTTCTAATATTGTGGGTTCTATCTGAATCTTTTTTATTATCTGAAGATATTTTACTAAATGAGTGAAAAACCAATGTTGTACATTCTTCTAATTCATCCTTAGTAATGGTTGGGTAGGCTTCAACGACTTTGAGTGTAACCTCTGCAGTCCATCCCATTGAAAGCGCATCACTAAGTTGCTGCAAAGCATCATCATAGTCCATTTTATATCCGATTTGACCTTCTGTGAGGGTAAACATATCTCGGGACATATCTACATCGGGGGTATTCTTATCTTCAAAGTAGTCATATTCCGATGGGTCAAACACTATGGTGGGTTCCACTACGGGATTATCGATCTCTTTTTGCACTTCACTAAGCGCATCAACTAATGCTTGTCGATCAACAGTAATCGCCTTACTCAGCATCAAGCTTAGTGTCTGTGTATCCTGTTGGGATTGATAATCTTGCAGCACATTGCCCGACTGAGATGCTTCAGCGAGCACCTTTTGTACATCAATAGTAGCCTGCAGGTCGTCTGCTCCAAAGTTCCACGATTTATCACCATATCTAAATGTCACAGATACCTTGCTAAGAACATCATCTGCTGCAGTTTCAACAATAGTAGTTGCTTCTTCTTGTGTCAGGTTTGATGGATTTGAACTTTTGGCAGAGGCACCATCGGAGTTCAAGTCCTTAAGATACAAAACACCCATGACGCCGGCTGCGATTACTACAATCAGTAACAGTACCCAGCCGATATTGCCGCCATTGCCTTTTTTGTGACCATACTGCGGGGAAGCATTTTTTGAAGATGAGGGTTTCTTATTGGTTCGTCCATTCTTTTTTGAATATGAATTTCTTTGTGCCATTAAGATTCTCCTTAAAGTATCAAACGTTTTATCTTACAGTACAACCATTTTATTACTATATTGGCATTATACCCTGTTTTTATTAAGTTTTCAAAATAGTCATTAAGTTATCACGATGAGATTTCTTATGGTTTATCTTGCAGTGTTGTGACCTGTATGGGCTTAGTATAGATAATAGATTGAACACTCGGATAAATATAGGTGTGTGAATATTCGCGTTTTATCGCAACACTCTTCGTCCAAACACCCGCATATTCTTCAAGGAATATACTCCAAAGATTTGATTTGAAAACAATAGATAGAAAGATTATTTACATCATACCACAATATGTTAAAAAGCGCCATAGATGTAAAACATCTACAGCGTTCTCTTTGCTACATTCATCAACCGGATGCGCCACCGTCAAGGTGTGGATTCCGGCGTGGGCTCTGGTGTTGGCGTTGCCACTACCTCTGGAATAGGCTTTGTATAAATTACTGATTGAACAGCACCATATTCATAGGTATGCGAATATGCACGCTTGACTTCAACACCGCTATCAAAGACGCCAGGGTCTGTCTCTATACAATCCTTATACCATACTTTGTCAACGCTTACCTTAATATACTCTCTGGGTTCTACCTTAACATAGATTAGCTTGTTGAGTGTGGTATCCACTTTCCATGTTTTAGCTGCATATTTGTTTTCCGTATCCTCGATATAGTTTGGAGCAGGTGGTGGTTTTCGTTCAACAATATTACTTTCGGGTCTGATGTGTAGTATGTTTCCTGCATCATCTTTTTGCGGCATGGAGTACACATCCACGTCAATATATCCGGCTACACCATATTTGTCATACCAGAAGTAAGTATTGAAGTACATGGGGTAGTCGGTATCATTTTTGAAGATTAAATCAGAAGTTGGCCAGTTGACCATAGCATCCATACCATATCCGAAGTCACGATAGTATGCAGGCCAAGAGTGCGGACCGTGATTGGTCACATTAGCATCGGCCATGTATGCTGCGTTGAAAATGGTGGTTGCAGCTTGGCAGATACCGCCACCCAAAGCATCCTCGAGTTCTTTTTCCTGATTAATCGTGGGGGCTTCCAGCCAACCACTGCGGATGGTGCGCTCGTTTAGTGTTTCATTATAAGAAATCATTTCACCCGGCATCAATACTAAACCCTTGTAGAAACCAATGGCTTTGCCGATATTATGTGTACGGTTTGCATTTTTCTTGTTCTTAGAAGATATCTGACCTGACGCGTGAAATATCAGTGTTGTACTTTCTTCTAATTCTGTTGCAGTTATTGTTGGATGAGCTTCGATAACAGAGAGGGCAATGTCTGCAGTCCAACCAACAGCGAGTGCGTCGCTAAGCTGTTGTAATGCGTTGTCATAGTCCATTTCATAGCCGATTTGACCTTCTGTAAAGGTGAACATATCACGATAGTTGTGATCAGGGTTAAAATAGCTATATTCTGATGGATCAAAATTAATGATAGGTTCAACCACAGGATTATCGACTTCTTTTTGCACTTCGCTAAGCGCATCAACTAATGCTTGTCGATCAACAGTAATCGCCTTACTTAACATCAAGCTCAAAGGCTGTATGTCTTGTTGGGATTGATAGTTTTGAAGCACAGCATCGGATTGAGATGCTTCTGCCAATACAGTTTGAGTATCAATAGTAGCCTGTAGTTCATCTGAGCCAAAGTTCCATGATTTTTCGCCATAATTAAATGTCACTGATACCTTGCTTAAGACATCCTTTGCTGCATTTTCAACAACAGTAAGAGCTTCTTCTTGCGTCATGCTAGATTGAGTTGTATTTTGAGCGGATGCACCATCAGGGTTTAAGTCCTTGAGATATAAAACGCCCATGACGCCGGCAGCTACGACTACAATCAGTAAAAGCACCCAACCGATATTTCCGCCACCACCTCTGCGATGACCATATTGTGGAGAGGAATTCCTAGAAGGGGGTGGGCTCTTCTGCGATCTTCCTCTTGTTCTTGTGTATGTATTTCTTTGTGCCATTCACTTTCTCCTTAAAGCCATGAAAGTTAGTATTCGTTATTATAAATAATTTATTCTATCTACGCCATATCATATCAAAAAGCGTAGCAGATGTTAAGCGTTTATCAATATCAGCCAGAAGCGCCGCCATCCGGCGTTGGTTCTGGAGTTGGAGTTGCTACAGGGATTGGTTTTACATAGATGATAGCTGCAACACCTGTATATGTATCAAAGTGAGATTCTTCTCTTTTAACTTCGACGCCATCTTCCCAGATACCCGGTTCCGTTTCTATACAATCCTTGTAATACACTTTGAATACACGAATTTTTACAGTATTTCTAGGTTGACGATATGTATAGGTGTATGTTCCTTTTTCAAAGTCTGCAACCCATTCCTTGTCTAAAAATTCATTTTCTGTGTCCTCGCGTATAATAGGTTCACCCGGTGGTGTATCTTCTTCTTTGACCCATTCTGGACGAATGTGCAGTCTGTTGCCATCTTCATCCTTTTGCGGCATTGTGTAAACATCTACATCGATATAGCCTGGTTTTCCATATGTGTCATACCAGAAGTATGTATTGAAGAATATAGGATAATCCGAATCATTGATAAAGATAAAGTCGTCTGTTCCCCAATTGACCATAGCATCCATGCCATATCCGAAATCAAGGTAGTATGCAGGCCATGAATGAGGACCACGGTCAATGATTTTTGCACCTGACATAAATGCAGCGTTGAATATTGTAGTTGATGCTTGGCATATACCGCCGCCTAATGCATCTACTAATATTTTTTCCCGTGTGATGGTTGGGGCCTCTAACCATCCATCTTCAAGCGTACGTTCTCCAAGAATTTCATTATATGAAATGGTTTCTCCCGGATATACAGCGAGACCTTTATAATGTCCAATGGCTTTTGCAATATTACTGTTTCGATTTATATTTTCCTTATTTTTTGCAGATATCTTGCTTGATGAGTGAAAGATAAGTGTCGTTGCTTCTTCCAATTCTGCAGCTGTAAGTTGCGGGTGTGTTAGCTTGGCAGTTACCTCAATATCTGCATTCCATCCTTTTGCTAATGCATCATTGAGCTGCTGTAGCGCACTGTCATAGTCCATCTCATAGCCAATGGAGCCTTCTTTGATTGTAAACATTTCTCGTGACATATCCACGTCGGGAGTTTTTTTATCTTCAAAGAAATCATAATCTGTAGGATCAAAGTCGATGGATGCTTCCACCATAGGATTGTTAATCTCGCGCCTTACATCACTCAATGCATCAACCAATGCAATTTTGTTGATAGTAATGGACAGATCAATCGCTGCACCCAAAGACTTGATGTCTTGCTGTGCCTTAAAGCGTTCAATAAAGTTTCCCTGATGACCTGTTTCATATGCTTGATCAACAATATCATCAATATTAATGGTCGCTTGCAATTCTTCTGCACCAAAGTGCCAAGACTTATCTTCATATGTAAAAGTAACTGAAATATTTTCAAGCTTTTCTTGTGATGCTTCTTCAACGATTTTATGAGCTTCTTCTTTTGTCATTCCCGAGATATCAATATTATCAATCAATACACCATCTGCTATATTCTCACTATACAAATTACGAATAGATATTGCTCCGATGATACCTGTAGCAACCACAAAGAGTGCTAAAAGTAGCCATCCAAAGTTTCCACCGCTACCATTTTGTTTTTTACGGCTGTTGGATGATGTGGTTTTCTTAGTCGATGGTTGACTTGATGCTCTTTTTCGTCCTGTACTCTTTTTATGTGTTTTGCGTTGTGTCATGGCTTCCCCTTAACCTTGCATGCTTGTTATATTCAAAGCACTGTTTATCCAATGACTATTGCTTTTGGTTTGCGTTACGGATAAACTGTCGTCTATTTACGATTGCGCGCGTATGATCCGCTTCTGCGATGATGCCTTCTTTGTCATATGCGGTAATAAAAAAGTCGAGTGTATTGTCACGTATTCTGGTTATCTTTGCTTCTGCCCATACTACAAGTCCTAACGGTGTGGGTGCGATATGTCGCAGTGATACTTTGGTGCCCACTGTAGTCATTCCGCGATCCATTCCGTTTTGTGCAAGCATATAGGCACTGCACTCCATTAAAGCCAACAGAGACGGTGTTGAAAAGACTTCGCTATCACCGCTTTTTACAGCGATTGCAGTCATTTCCGGAGTCACTTCCCAGCGTTCTGTATATTTCATTCCTACACCTAAATTCATGCCTACTCCTTCTAGGTATATTGACAGCCAATTATAACAAATAAATAAACTTATTACAATTGTAATACAATATTGTTTAAAATTTAATAACATTTTGGTTTGCTTTGTTACACCAACCGCAATAAAATTATAAAAGGCTAACCAAATAGTGCATTTGATTAGCCATAATTATTTAGTAAAACTCTATACTTCTACTGGTTTTAATTCAGGCGTTTTAGGTAAGTTTCTTTTAACAATACGTCTGAACTCAGCACCATCGATCTTTTCTTTTTTAAGCAATGCACGCGCAACAGCGTTCAGTGCTTTATTGTTTTCAGTCAATATATTTTCTGTGCGTTTCTTTGCAGTTTCAATAATTGATGATATCTCATTATCGATTTGTGCAGCCAGTTTCTCTGAATAAATTTTTGAGTGTCCAATGTCGCGGCCAATCATAATTTCAGGAGCACTTGCCAAATAAATCGGACCAATGTCATCACTCATACCATATTCAGTAATCATTTTGCGTGCATTTTCTGTTGCTGCCTTCAGATCACTGGTGGATCCTGTGGTAACGTCGTTGAATATTAGTTTTTCCGCAACATAGCCACCTAATGACATGGCTATATAATCTTGTATTTTTGACTTAGTAACATACCTTGAGTCATCTTCAGACAGGGTCTGTGTGTATCCACCGGCTTTTCCGCGTGGGATAATAGTTACAATATGTACGGGATCGCATCCTTCAAGTGCATTAGCTGCAACTGCATGACCTGCTTCGTGGTATGCAACTAGCTTACGATCTTCTTCTGTTACTTTGCGGCTCTTCTTCTCAGGACCCATCTGTACGCGGTTTATGGCTTCCTTAACATCTACCATAGAGATTTTCTCTGCATTTTTTCGTGCAGCGAGAATAGCTGCTTCATTGAGTATATTTTCAAGATCAGCACCGGTAAACCATGGCGTCAATCGTGCAAGCTTTGCAAGGTCTACAGTTTTATCAAACGGTTTCCCTTTGGAGTGCACTATCAAGATTTCCTCACGACCTTTAACATCAGGGTGCGCAACGGTAATCTGCCTATCAAAACGTCCGGGGCGAAGTAGTGCAGGGTCTAATATATCTGGGCGGTTGGTCGCAGCTATAATGATTACGCCTTCATTCACTGCAAAGCCATCCATTTCAACTAATAGCTGATTTAGTGTTTGTTCGCGTTCGTCATGTCCACCACCTAAGCCTGAACCACGGTGACGTCCCACAGCATCAATTTCATCAATAAAGATAATCGATGGTGCGGTCTTTTTTGCTTGTTCAAATAGATCACGTACTCTGGATGCCCCCACGCCGACATACATCTCGACAAAGTCTGAACCGGATATGGTCAAAAATGGTACGCCTGCTTCACCTGCTATAGCACGTGCAAGCAATGTTTTACCGGTTCCCGGAGGGCCAATCAACAGTACACCCTTGGGTATACGAGCGCCCATTTTGATAAACTTTTTTGGGTTCTTCAAGAATTCTACAATCTCTGCAAGTTCTTCTTTTTCTTCATCTGCACCTGCAACATCTTCAAATGTCACTTTTTTTGCATTGGGATCAACAGGCTTTGCTTTGGACTTACCAAAGTTGAGAGCACGATTGTTTGTTCCCTGTACTTGTCGCATAAACAGAAAGAATAGTCCGCCTAATATCAGTGCCATGATTAAATATGGAACCAGTATTGCAAATAGTGAGCTTTCTTGCTCTTGCGGATAATCAATTGCAAATCCGAAATCAGTTGTTGATATCGTATCTGGGTCTTTTGCTTCTCTTTTTGCTACAGCGTGGGTGATGTCGTCTCCCACGTCAACTTGTTCGTTGATAGGTACTCTAAAATCATAATCTTTTGGAAATGCAGCCTCTGTCACAGCTGTGACTTTATCCAATCCAACTAAATGCGTATCATAAACTACAACGCTTGATATTGCATCTGCTTCTACGCTTAATATAAACTCGTTATATGAGTAATCTTCTTTTCTTCCAGAGGTACCGGTGCCAATGGTAAGTGTATAAACAATTGCAATACCAAAGACTAAAGCAACTATGATTGCACCTCTGAGTGTTTTGTTCTTCAAAAATCTGTCCTCCTATGTTCATTGAATACTATATGTTATTGCATGAATTTTGTTTTTTCAAGTCAATAACATGATAATTCAAAGTCTGTTCATCAAAAATCAATAAATATCGATAATTTATAGATTATATCACTTATTAATATACTAATCAATCTTCATAGATGCTTGGTTTTAGAACACCAACATACGGAAGATTGCGATATTTTTCCCCATAATCAAGGCCATACCCTACAACAAACTCATTTTCTATCTTAAATCCTGTAAAATCAGGTACAATATCCATGACTTCACGTCTTTCGAATTTGTCCAGTAGAACACAAAGCTTGATGGATGCGGGCTTTCTTGCATTTAAGACTTTCAATAGATAGTTTAACGTATGACCGGTATCAAGTATATCTTCAATGATTAAAACGTCTTTTCCCTCTATTGGATCGTCCAAATCCTTCATTATACGCACAATACCGGAACTCTCAGTTTCGTTTCCATAGCTTGATACTGCCATGAAGTCAACAGCCATGGGGATGTCAATTGAACGTACAAGGTCTGAAAAGAAAACAAATGCACCTTTTAGGATACCCACCAATAAGAGATCCTTACCTTTATACTTTTTTGAAATTTCGTGCCCGATTTGAACAACCCTATTATGAATTTGTCGCTCTGTTAACATAATTGTTTCGATATCTTTTCTTTCTTCCATATTAACCTCTTTCTTCGTTGAATATTATTTTTTTGCACATAATCGTATCATCTGTAATTTTCACTTTATCACTGATTTCATATCCGACAATCCACAAGATCTCATTTTTTGACGCAATCAACGGTATAGAATCGCGCTTAAATCTAGAAATTTTCTTGTCTATGAAATATTCTTTTAAACTCTTTTTCCCGGATGCGCCCAGTTGGTGAAATACATCTCCCTTTTTGCGCGAACGGACAACCAGTCCATGGGGTATACCCATTGTATCAAAAAAAGCAACGTTTTTGCTATGGTATTTTACTTTTTTTACATTTATTTGACTATCATGGCAGACAAAAGTACCGCAATTTACGATATTTGTTTGTCCATCTGCATGAAACTTGGTGGACTCAAACATTAACGGCGCTTTTTCGCTTCTGATAAGTTTAACTCCAAATGCATCGCGTCGTGCAATGGCACCATTGGGAAGGTTAAGTGTTGCACCTGTTTTTTGTTGTGAAAATAATGCCATGACTTGAGCGATATGAACTTCATAAATATCTTTTCTAAAGCCGAGGTTTTCGAGTGCTTTTTTGATACATCTTGAGAGAATAGAATCATGCAGATAAATGAAATCATCATCGTTCAAGTAGTACCCGTCATTAGTTATTTGTGCTTTGAGCAATTTTTCTTTAACAACTTCTTCAAAATACAATCGATCCTTATACATTAATGCAGCACTATTTGAAAGTGTTTGTACGATGTTTGCATTATAATTCTCTTTAATATGTGCAAGTGTGTTGTGGCGAATATTGTTGCGTGTATATGATATATCCTTGTTCGTTTCATCCTCTTGCCATTCCAATTTATTTTCATGTGCATAAATTTTGATCTCATCTCTTGCAGCAAACAATAGTGGACGTATGATATTATCGTCTTTTTCGGGCATACAACCCAAGCCATCCAACGAACTTCCTCGAATGATCCGCATGAGGTATGTTTCAGCGCGGTCGTTCTTGTGGTGTGCTAGCGCTATTTTGTTGGCGTTATTATCTGTAGCTACAGATTGTAAAAATACACGACGTTTCATTCGAGCGGCGACTTCTATAGATAGTTTTTCTTTCTTTGCAATTACAGGAATGTCGGCTTCACCCATCGAGAATGCAATACCGTGTTTTTCACAAGCGTTCTGTACAAAAATAGCATCATTATCCGATGCTTTTCGAATGTGATGGTTAAAATGTGCTGCAATAAGTGTAAAATTCATTTTATCTCGCAGCTTCACGAGTAAATCAAAAAGCACCATAGAGTCCATACCACCGGATAGTGCAATTAAAACTTTGTCATTTTCTTTAATTAATGCATGTTTTTTGATAAAAACACGTAAAACATCAATCATGTTTACATCCTTACGAATCTATTACGTAAATTGTACCCTTTGCAATAGATATTTACAAGAGATGATGCTGCACAACATGGGTACTTTATATTGACAAATTAACACTCATAGTATAAAATTGTGGAGCATTTAATGCATGTGTACCCGTAGCTCAGCTGGATAGAGCGTCTGGCTACGGACCAGAAGGTCGAAGGTTCGAATCCTTTCGGGTACGCCAAAGAGAAACCGCTCTTTTGAGCGGTTTCGTACTATATTCATCTTTAATATTAAGATTATTGGCATACAATGGTCAATACATTAACGAAGTGCGTGTTGGCCATTGTGCCATAGCAGGCCTTCTATGGAAGCTGTTTTTCGATTCAAATGAAGTGAATTTGAATCGATGGTCTTACAAAACTCAAAAAAATCACTACGTTCATGCATTTTTCAGTTTTGCGCTTGCAGAGTACATAAAAAAATTTAATAAGGACTTTCCCCGCGCAGGTCAGGGAAAGTCTTTTGTGTTTATATAGATTGAAAGAACCCCTCTGTCAGCATCGCTGACATCTCCCCTCATTAGGGGAGATAATGTCTTATACAATTTTTATTCTAACTAAAACCAATCAGAATCAATATTCATTCATGTTTTATATATGAAATACTCTTGCTATGTAATGATAATTTAAGCAGTATATCAAATTACTTCACTAGCATTTAATATTTGAATCAATTATAGTGAAATTGATTCAAGGGTATTACAAAACACAAAAATTCTCTCAGTTCATGCATTTTTTTATTTAGACTTCAAATAGGGATAATTCATTAGCTAAATCATTATGGAGTTTCATAATCATTAAATAATTTCGCAATTGGTTTCCAAGCAGCAGCCTTTTTACTAGAATTCAATAGATAGTTATCAAATTCTGAAGCATTATAGTTTTCAAATATGTCTATAGTTCCGTTAAATAGTTTTTGTGCTTTTAATTCTGGAATAAATTTATAGATCGTTCTAGAAATATATGCAGAATTCTTGCTATCACTTTCTTGTAATAATTTAAATTCTTGCTCAATGTTTTCCAAAGAAAGATTATTTTTTAGCTTATCATAAAATAATCGTTCATTAGACATAGAACTTATCATCATATCCTTACGTATCCAAATTCCTTCAGGCTGTTTTGGATTATCTTTATAATACGAAACTTCAGTTATTGGCATATAAAGCTGTTTAAACAAATCAGAATTCAAAAGAAAAGAATATCTCTTAGACCAGTGACCATGTACTTCTACAAGATCAGGGGCCATATAGTCAAAATAGAATAATATCATTCTTTCATCAGCTTTTATATAAGTTATTAGGGGGCTACCAAGCCCTCCTAGATCAACAATATTAAACTGCTTATACCAACTTACTATTCCTAAATCCGGGTTTGAAACAGTTGCGCGATGGATATCATTTTCCTCAGCTGCAGAAAGAAAGGTGTTTCTTGTAGTTTCAAACATAGATGTGCTATATCCAAGATAATAAACAGGAAAAGCTAATGAGTAAAGACCCATTGCTATGCATACTAATATTGAAACTATTATGGTATGAGGGATTACTTTTCTGAAATTCATTTCTTTTATGACAAAGCAAACAAACAACATTACAATTACTGATAAGAATGTAACCGTCCTTGCAGGATCAATACGTGTCATGCCAAAAATCAAAGGGTTTAATGCGCCGGTGACAAATAATGAAAAGCAAATGATATATATAAATCTTGTTTCTTTTTTTATTGGCTTTTTATCAAATAATACAGTCAAGATGAGAAAAACAGGTACCAATAGTAACCCTGTTTTTTTAATAATATTCACAATTAATACCCAACTGCTTTTTAAATAATTAAAATCCAAAGAAAGAATCTTTTTTATATTGACTCCTACATCAATATTTTGCTCTGCTGCTGTATGTGGTAGAATGCTCCCGAAATATAAATAATTCGACAGCATAAACAAAACCCAAACTGCACCCACAAGCAAACTAAACTTAAGTGCCTTTATATTTTTATTACGAATAACCCAATATATTGAGAATATAATTAGCAAAGGAGCAATGTGGTATATGCTATCAAATCGTACTATAGTTGCAAGGAAAATTACGATACTGTAGTAATAATTTATTTTATTTTTTTTCACAAAATTATATAAAATATAAACAACCCAGATGAAAAAAACATGAACAAGCGCATTTTCCATTCCGGATGCATGCCAACCTAAAAATGTAAATATTCTTGTTAGTGAAAAAGCACAAACTACAGAATAAATTAGACCAAACTTTGCATCTTTAAAAAACTTACTGAAAATATATCCTAAGAAAAAAGTGCATATAACAGTTTGGAATATTGTATAAACAAATGGATTGATTCGGGTTATGAAATACACAATTGTATAAATAATAAATTGTAAAGGTGCAGAAAATCCTAAAACTCTTTCCCCGGAGGGACTAACGCCAATAAATCCATGATCAACAAAATTTCTCGCATGACTCATGGTAATAACCCCATCATCACGTGCAAAGAAATCCTCAGGATTAATTAATAGATACCCTAAAAGAAAAAACATGATTATGAAAATTAAGCCACTAATAATCTCGATTTTTCTTTTTGAGAAAAACGTTAACATATCTCTCTCCACACAAGTTCATTAACCTTCTTCAAAAGGCGAAGCACACCTAAATTTTAGATCAATCTAAAATCACCTTAATATGTATAAAATGGCAATAAAGCAACTTCAGCATAATAACATTATTAGCGTTCCTTGTCTATAAATCAATTACTTTTTATTTTTCATTTGAAAGTAATGAGTCCTATAAGAATATCTACATGTAACTGTAAACCATTCTAATTATTAATTGTCACTTATAATAACACTAACTCCATCTTGTATGATCGTAACAGCTGCTTTATCGCCCTTTATATTCTCCGCTATCATAAGCGCATCGGTAACATTGCGTGCATGAAGCATATGCATATTGCTAATGATATCGGGATCGCACATATCCGATACAATGATAATCGTATTGCAAGCCATAACCTCCGCTAGCTTCTGTACCTGCCATTGGTCTCTTCTGGTTTTATCTTGAGGAATTTGTAGTATTTCTTTTAGGATATCTTTTGGGCTGCCTCCATTTTTTATCCAATGGTAGAAATCCTCTCCTCCATGACCGTCAAAGCATGATGCAACCATAATGATCACGCCATTGTCATTGGTGCAACTGTTTGCAGTGCACAATCCTTTAACGGATTGGTATATATTTTGATCCAATGGATACCCACCGTTTGAGACGATTACGATGTCTGATTTTACTGCTTTTTTAGAAGCATAGCCTCTCATATAATTACAGCCTTCAATATGTGCAGAAATGGGGTTTCCTGCAAATGCGCTAATAATATTTTTATCAGCATCCAATATAACATTTAAAATGAAATCCAAGCCCACCTTATGCGCTGCAAAAATCATATCCTCGTGTATCGGATTATCTCTCAAATTACCTGCTCTTGCATGTGGGCTTGCAAGCATTTTTGAACAATGGTTTCCAAAAACCGTATCTTTGTAGGATATTCCGGGAAGCACACTCTTTCTCCCACCTGAAAATCCCGCAAAAAAGTGCGGTTCAATAAATCCTTCTGCAATCATGACATCTTGCCAATCAACGAGCTTATTTACCCAAAGCGCACCACCTGATGGTAGCACTCCTTTAAAGACCATATCCTCTTTTACTCCACCATAGTGAATGATGAATTCCTCGTTTTCAACGACTTCTTTGGCAAATTTATCGATCATCTCACTATGCGTTGGCCTTCTGTGGCACCCGGTTGCGATCAGTATCTTGATCTTCGCATCAGGATTTGCACTTCGGATAGAAGATAGCAACAAAGGCAGTGTGATTGCACTGGGCAAGGGCCTTGTATGGTCACTGGTTATAATCAGAATATGTTCTTTGTTTTCAACGATTTGTGTCAACTTAATTGAATCAATAGGATGGTTAAGTGCGTCTTCAACGATATCCTGCTCAGAGAGGGTGTGGTTATTAACAGGATCACTGTTTTCAATGACTCCCGTAATGCGGCTTTCATCCAAATCAAAATATTGATAAGAATGATGATACTTGATTTTATATTTCATACGCACACACTTTACTTGTTTTTTCATCTATGATTAGCACTGCATGCGCTCTATAGATGCTTTGTTTTGACTCAATACAGTTATTTATACTTTTTCACAAAGTTTATACAATAATCGTCATGTCCTCGTAAGGCGTTGATACTATCGATTGTTTGAATGATGTTTTTATCATTGGGGTTTGCAATTACCAAGTTGAGTCCTGCGCCTGCCAACATCGATAGATACGTGTTGTTGATGAGCGTTCTGTTGGGTAGTCCAAATGATACGTTGGAAAGTCCAACAACAGTTAAAATGCCTTTTTGGTGACACATAGCAACAAATTTCACAGCCTCCATCGCATCAGACCCGGAGGCAATCGCCATAATCATTGCATCCACAATGACTTCATCTTTTGTGATGTCATATTCGTTGGCTTTAAGTAAAATTGTATCTAGTATTTTCATTCGATCTTCTGCTGTTGCAGGCAGCCCACTATCATCTATCGGAAGAATAATGGGCACTGCGCCATATTTTGCAGCCAATGCTAAACGCTTTTCGCATTTTGTTGCTTCACCCGTGATGGAATTCAATATTGCTTTTCCAGGGAAACGATAAAGCCCCTTCTCTAATGCATCATCCTCAGGTGAGTCTATGCACAAGGCAGAGGGTGTCGTGGCAGATAAGTTTTCTACCAACGAGTACATCATATCGGGTTGATTGACTCCCGGTGCGCTGACGTTAATGTCTAGAATTGAAGCACCATTTTTTATTTGCGCGGTCGCCATACTGATTGCAGTTGCACAATTACCGGACACAAAATCTTTAGACAATGCTTCTTGCCCTGTAGGGTTAATCCGCTCTCCAATAATGGTAAGAGGCATATCGATAGAGAGTTGTATTTCTTTTCTGGGTCCACATATATAGAGTGGTTTCTTAGTCAATTTTATTGTGGTGTGTTCTTTTATTATATCGTTGAGCTTTTGGATATGCTTTGGCCCCGTACCACAGCATCCACCGATGAGGTGCACTCCGATTTTAAGTAGAGATCTGCACTCCTTGGCAAATTCATCAGGCTGCAAAGGAAATACCGTCTTTCCCTTTGACATTTGTGGAATGCCTGCATTGGGCTTTGCAAAAAGCGGCACTTCAACAACTTTCTTCATTTCATCAAGCACAATCTTCAAGTCTGCAGGACCGGAGGAGCAGTTGCAGCCAATACAATCAGCGCCGGCAGCAACCAGTGTTATGGCGACAGAAGATGCAGAGTT
Source organism: Clostridiales bacterium (assembly GCA_023139005.1). Lineage (GTDB taxonomy): Bacteria > Bacillota > Clostridia > Christensenellales > UMGS416 > JAGLOK01. The sequence continues at coordinate 21,989 of JAGLOK010000038.1, forward strand.
TCCCATCAAAGTATGGGTATTTTCAAAAGTCATCGAAGCGACAATAGGCAGCTCGCAAATGCTTCTGATGGCAAGTACTGCAGCCCTGATTTCATCTAAGCTCATAAAAGTTTCCAACATAAATAGATCCGGTGCTACGTTCAGCAATACCTTTGCTTGTTCCAAAAACACAGCATAAACTTCATCAAATGTCAGCATTCCCATAGGCGCGATCATTTCTCCTGTAGGACCCATTTCAGCTGCAACCAGTGCATCATCATTTGCAGCCTCTTTTGTGATATTTGCAAGTGCTACATTGATCTTTTCTATATCATCTGTGAGTCCATGCTTTGCAAGCTTTATACGATTACACGCAAAGGTAGGTGTTAGAAGTATCCTTGCACCGGACTTAATATATTCTTTTTGCATACTGGATACGATTGAAGGATTTTCAAGCATCCAAGTTTCATCAGACGCACCAAGTGGCATCCCTCTATCCGATAGCGCAGTACCTGTCGCGCCATCACACAATATCGGTCCATTTTGCAATAATTGTCTAAACTCTTCTCTATTCATCATATCTCCTAAAAGGCTCTTTATAGTTGCTTCAATATTCGTTCAATGATTCTGACTCTATTGAAGGGTGCTACAAAATACAAGCCATCAAATGCTTCTTCATATTCTTTTATCATATTCACAGCCCATTCTACAGAAACACTCTCTGCTTGTTCTCGTGACATGTCCTCTGCAAACATATTTGTAAAATCCTCATCGATATGTATCCCTGGCACTTCATTGGCGAGAAACAATGCATTGCGTAACGACACAGGGGGCATTATACCCAGGTACTTCTTTGCACCTTCTGGCATAACGATATTTGCAAAGTTTTCTGCTATTTTCTTTGAAAAGACTGGTTGTGAGTAAAAGTTTCGTGCACCAGCGTCAAATTTCTTTTGGATTCTCTTGGCCTCCACATCAAGATTCTTTCTTCCGGGATCAAACGCTGCGGTTAGAGTTATTTCTTCTTTATGGAACATAGTCTCATTCAAGCTGCCAACAAGCGACAGTAAACCAATGGAGTTCATATCAAAAACACTCTTCACTTCATCAAGCACACCTGCAGAGACAGGGTCACCTGTAACACAAAGTATATTTCTTATACCCAACGCATACGATCCAATGATATCAGAATGAAGCGCCAAGGTATTTCGATCCCTACAGCACAGATGTGGCATCACAGGTATTCCGGTGTGATCTTGAAGCACCTTTGCAATCATAATAGAGTTTGCTTTGGGCCTAGATAGTGGTGAGTCTGCAAGGGTTATCATACTTACTCCCGCATCAGCCAATATCTTTGCTTTTTTCTTGATAGATGCAACTGACCCTTTGAGCGGTGGATCCAGTTCAACAGATACAGGTTTCGCAAAATTCCCCTTACTATGCGCGGTATAGGTAAAGTGCTTTTGTTTTTTCACTGCTTTTTGTTTCTCTGCACTCAAAGCCTTTTTCATTGCGCTGATATGCTGGGGTGTCGTGCCACAACAGCCACCGATGAACTTCACTCCGGCCTTTTCAAAGCGAAGTGCTGCTTTGCCAAAATACTGTATTCCTGCAGGATATATCGTACGACCATTTTCAATATAGGGATACCCCGCATTGGGCATTGCCAACAAGGGTTTCTTGGTGATTTGAGAAACACGCTCTATGAGATTTCTCATATGTGTCGGACCACACGCACAGTTAAGTCCCAGCACATCACAGCAGAGCGTATCTGCATCCGCAAAAAGACTCTCCAAAGATTGTCCTTCGCGGGTGAACCCCTTTTGCATGACAGCAAAGCTACAAATAATAAAAGCGTTTTCATGTTTGCTTTTGATATATGTAATGATATCTCGAAGAAGCCTTGTGTCAGCCCACGTTTCAAATACGAAGACGTCTGCACCCACAGATAAAAAGCTATCCACTACTTGTTTGAGTGCGCTATAGCGCTCTTTTTGTGGTATCTCTTCATCATTATTATCAAGATATGCAATTGGTCCAATCGACGCACCGACAACCACTTTATCGCCTGCTGCCTTCTTTGCGATGTGATACCCTTGCGTGATAACTTGTGTAAGTTGATCATCGGGAATTGCTTTGTTGAATCTATTTGCATAAAAAGTATTTGTGAGTATCAGGTTTGATCCAGCGGCGATATATTCTTTATGTATCTGAGTAACCTTTTTTCGGTCCAGAACATTTGCAAGCTCGCAAGGATATTTTATATCAAAGCAACTCATGAAATAGGTGCCAAAAGCACCATCTAAAAGCAAAGGTTTATTGTTGCTCATTATATCGCGAATCATATCTTCCTATCTTCAAAAATTATTGTCAGATAATTATACAATAAAAACCCCACAGTGTACACGTGATGGTTCGATTCGAAAAAAGCGAATTCGAATCGATGGTCTTACGATTTGCCAAAAACTCGTGTCCCAAATCCACTCGTGCATTTTGACAAATCGCGCTTACTGTGTGCGTTTGAGTATAATGATTAAGCCCTCCGGCGCATGTCCGTAGGGCTTTGCCTTATATCGTATGTTTTAGTTTTATATGCATTGCAGCGCATTACTTGCCTCCCATTGTAGGGGAGGTGTCGGCAAAGCCGACGGAGGGGTTACATTATGCAGAACCTTTAACCGCATCCACCACAGCCATCGCAGCCACTTCATCGATTTCATCTGCAGGACGAGAGAAGATCGCCAAGAAGTCCTTATCCTCGTCGGTTTGATCCTCCGGTGCTTTTTTGTCGATGATGTTCTTGATAGGCACCATCACAGCACGGTGAATTTTACTGAGTTTCTTAGCATCAATCGTACCAGGCAGATGGAAAAGTGGCAGTCCGTCTGCAATCATCGCACCACTAAAGTTTTTCTGTCGCACTTTCTCAATTGCAGTTTCCTCGATGGGAGTAGATCCAACCGAGAACACGATGAGCTTTTTCCCCTTCAGTTTGTTATAGCCG
>JAGLOK010000039.1 GCA_023139005.1 Clostridiales bacterium
TGCGTCTTGATCTTTGTTCCATCAAGCCCGCTCCAAATGAAGTCATTGGTCATCACATCACGACGCATGCATCGCCAGAAAACATAGTAATCATATCCTGCTTGTGTCATTATCTGTGGCAGCTGTGCAGGGTGTCCCCAACAGTCTGCAATATAGCACGCAGTCGGATTGACATCAAACGTTTCCTTGAGCCAGTCTTTGCCCACCTTCACCTGCATAAACATCGATTCACCATCAGGCAGGTTCATATCCGGCATTGCGTGCATTCCGGGCGCAAGGCAAAGTCTTCCTTCTTTAATGTGCTTTCTTAGCTTTTCTCTTTTATCCGGGAAGCGTTGCCAATATTGCTTGACTAATATCACTTGCTCGAGCGTAAAGTGATATTCTGGGTATTGATCCATAATGTTTAGCACTTCATGGATATTATCAAAACAATGATGCATATATTCCTCTTGTGTTTTGAGGTATGCAACATCATAGTGAAAGCTGGGAACAATATGTATCTGAACCTTGTCGTTTTGAGTCATATCTGCCTCTTTCTAGATTTGATAATATGTAAATATCGCGAATTGTATTTGAAAATAGTTCATACTTAAGAATGTGCCTTTTTTTATCAATGTCATTTTTCATGTGCATTAATCCAATTGACTATTATATTAAAGAATTAAATAAAGTAAATCAACATCAAATCTCAATATTTATTAAACAATTATATGGTTTTTTTACAACAATATTGGTTTCTTGCATAAAATGATTGCATAAAAAAGGTTATATTATGTAAATGAGGTTTAAAAATGTATTTGAAACTCAATTTTTTTACTGCTCACTTCAAGAGAGTAATTGATTTACATTATTTATCGATGTAGTTTTTTTGATATCAACGATTTGAGTTCTCTGCTCTTTTTAATGGTATGCACTGTTGCGAACAATGGAATAGTGACAATGTTTACAATAATCGACCACGAGGGCATATAAGTACCTTTTGTATAGTGCACAATAATGATATCCAACACCAAGCAAAACACAGATATATCAAACAATATAACCGATGACATTCCCAAAAAATCATTAGCTCTTGCAACAATAACAAAATACGAAACTAGAGAAAGCACCAATAAGAGTATCGTTAGGGGCAACACCACTTGGAAAATGGAGAGCTGATTGCCAATCAATAGTGTAATCACTACAAATAGAATAACCGAAGATAGTATATAGTAAACTGTAACAGGCAGTATCTTTCGTATCCTTTCTGGGATGAAGAATCCTGCCATTATCACCCAAAGCAATGCAATGGACAAACCGGCAATCCTAGACCATAAGATGTCACCTGATATAATCAAGTTTAGTGAAAGTAAGTAGACAATCACCGCAATGCAATTCATGGTAAAAAGTCTGAAAAACGTATTGTGCTTTCGAAAGAAAGGATATGCAACGCCAAACCAACAGAGTACTAAGGATAATACAGGAATCATCGACCAGCTGACCGTTTTATTGATTAATATATTAAGGATTAGAAGAATGATGGCATAGTCAAAAAACAATACACTGAGTATCTTCCCTGCGAAAATGTGTTTTACTCGTTTGGTCTCATCCTTAGGGCTCATTCTATAGTCTGGATAATCGCTATTGATTATTTCTTCATTTTCTGTACCATTTAGAACTTCTGTTTCGCAAAGCGGACATGCTTTGATGTACTCTGATAGTTCTACACCACATTTGATACAATACGCCATTTGCTCCCCCTTAAGAAGTGCTCATTAGTTTGACTTTGATTGACATTTTAACAAGGCTAGTGAACATGTGTTTTTCAATAAAAGCACTCTTTACATTTCTTCCAAACGAAATATATATCTTGTCTTTGTAGCCCGATAGGCTGCAAGACAATTTGGATTGTGGTTTTGCACCGATTTGCACCAACACATTTTCAACGTGTGCGGACATAGAATCTGGAAGCTTTATCATTCCCATGTTGGATATAGTTCCTGAAAATTGTGTAGACCCCTTGGTCTTATCAATGTATTTTATAGCAAAGTTCTTGATGTCCACAGGCACATGTTTAAGGATAGTGTGCTTTGCAAGTGAACAGTTATCGTCAACCATTGTCAATAAATGCTTAAGAGTCAAATGCTCTTTCATAAATTCTTTAATTTTAGCAATAATATCATCCAAGCTGTGTACTTCTCTTGGATCAATTATCGGGGTAACAAACAACGAGAAGTTCCGCATACACCGATAGGGATAGTACTTACGCATATTCACGGGTATCTGTATCCCAACATTTCTGTGATTGCCTTTGTCTTTTATTTGATGCGATTGATATAGTATCAATGCTTCTACATATAAAGCAGCCAAAAACTGCGTTATTGTTGCATCATGCTCTCTTGATAGTTTTTTTAGTTCCTCAGAAGATACAATACCTGTAACCACTTTGAGTTCTCCCATGGGTAGCAGTCTTCCTTTGATTTGATAGGTTCTATTATTACTAAATAATGATCTCTTCTTGTCAATGTCTGCTGTGTCTTTTTCGCTTTCCAATACTTTCAGAAAAGCATCTTCTTGCTCTTGTATGTCAGGTGCTTCATCAATATCAATAATGTCATCTAGTTTTTCTTTGACGTCTCCAGTCAAAAAAAGGTATCGTTGCACCAAACATTTTAAGTGCTCCATTCCTCCAAATCCATCAGTAAGCACATGGAAGAATTCAGTTGCTATGTTATTCTCGTAGTATTTCACTTTATATAGATAATCATTGTTGGAATCTCTATAGATTCTTTCACATGGATAGCGAGAGTCTGTCCAAACGTGCAAAGGATTCGTGTTTTGCTGCAAATAGTTCCAAAATAGTCCTTTTTTTAAGCTTACATTATAATATGGGAAACGATCTCGGATGTCCTCGAGTGCGGTATTCAAAATGACAGGGTCTATCTTTTTGTCCAAACGCATAGAGAGTCTGAAAACAGCAGGATTTCTAATGGATTCCATCGCAGGATATATTTTCGCCGAAGTGTCTAATTGGTACCATTTAGGGTGCTTAGTTTTGTGCATATTCCTCTCCATATACGAATATTCCATGCTACTATTTATATCACAGCAGAGAGTATTCTGCAAAGTAAAATAACACATTTAATCAATTATTAATCAAACAATTACATCGTTATTATTCTTTAGCTTCCGGGACATATCGTAGCGGTGTTGCAACTTCATCTCCCAAAAGTTCAGTAGTGCTTCTCCAGACAGCATCTAGCCGATATACTGCGCCCTGATCCGGATTCGTTTTTTCATAGTACTCCGGGAAATCAATACATGTTCCAACAGGTAATATATGATACGCGTATCCATCTCTACCGTGTCTATAGTTCCACGTTGGCAAGTACTCAACAGTGGTAATTGATATGTCACCAGTATGATTGTCTCTACGTATTCCAACATAGGCAATAAGACCTGCTTCTTTTTGTACTCCATACATGCTGGCTACAAAGTTTCCAAGAGACCAGAAGATGATTCCACTTCTTGTTGAGCCATCATCCAAAGTCACTTCCATATTCACTACTTCTCGCAGTACATGCGGGTGGTGTCCAAATACAATATCTGCACCCATCTTAATGTATGCTTCACCATAGGCTCTAATTCCTCTGCGTGTATGCACTTCAAACTCATCACCCATGTGGGGAGATACTACAATAACCTCTGCACCAAACTCCTTACATAAGTCAATTTGCTTTTTTACCTGTTCTTCGTCTATAAAGCATACAAGGTACTCTAGGACATCAGGGTCGATATGTTTTGCAAATCCATTGAGTGAATAAGTTGCAGATATCACGCCCACTTTGATTCCTTTTACGTCAATGACCAATGGTTTTGCACGCGCTTCAGCCGATTCCCATGCACCGGTATGTGCAATATCTGCATCATCCAGCATTTGTATTGTACGTTGTATCCCTGGGATTTTTTTATCCATAATATGATTATTCCCATTGAGCAATACGTCAATCCCAGCATCTTTTACTGCTGGTATTATCTCATCTGGGAAGTTAAACATTGGATATCCGTTGTATTCTTGCTCCTCCCCTGCAATCGGTCCTTCAAGGTTTGCAATCATTAAGTCAGGGTACTCAAGAGCCGGCTTGATGAATTCAAACCAGTGGTAAAATGAATATCCTTCCCCATCGGCAGCTAGTGATGCATCCTCGACTTGCTGTATATGGCACATGATATCTCCGGTGCCACCGATCACGATATCAGTATAAGGTTCTATAGTTGGAGTTGGAACAGGTGATGCTGTAGGTGTAATTATCGGCGTGGGTGTCGCTGTAGGTGCTACCGTCTGTGTCGCAACATTTTGCAGTACTATTTCTTCTGTAGGCACCGCAACACTAGAATCTACAATATCAGAAAAATTCAATGCGATAACAGAAATGACTATAATAATAGCAATAATTAGCGCTTTTTTCATGTCTACCTCATGTGATGCAAATAATGTACCACTTTTTTTGTTTTAACCAATTATATTTTATCATACAGTCAATCTTAATGAAATATAATTTACTTATTTCTATTCTTCTTGTGCTGATTCTACAAATAGTATTGCACTATCAATCGCACGTTCTGAATTGCCTCCCGATGGACGGTTGATAAGTTCATTCATGAAAACCATTGTTGAAGATCCCCCACCATCTAGGTTGTATGCAACAGCGCATCCAAAGCTTTTCATCGTTTTTGACAGTTCTTCCAGTGTCACTCCTTTGGATTTTGATGTTCTTCCATCCACCACTACAATGATATAATGATAAGGTTCAATCATCCCTATCGCAGTTCTTGGGTGTGCTGATCTGATATGTGAGTATTTGAAGTCTTCAATTACTTTACCATTATAAAATAGCTGTGGTCCAAAGCAAAAGACATGCTTTGCATCATCATCGATCAAGCTTTGTCCACTGATTTTCCTCGCCATAAATGTCTGCATGGATCCATCGTTAAACACCGCTAAATGATCTGCTGCCAGAACATTTCGATATATCTCTTGATCTCTTACGATGATGCCATAGTCAGTTGCAGTTGCAGAGTCTGAGTTTATTGCAAAGATAGCATCATTTTCTTTTGCCATATAAGATGTTGTCTGGTACCCATTGTGAAACTTATCATTTGCAAATACAGGTGCAAAGTTATCCATTGACATGATGTAGATATCTGCAACATAGACTGTGCTTTCTCCGATTTCCAGCTCTTCAATTTCTATACTAAGCTCTTTACTGTGATATGACATGTCCTCAATTACCGCATCCCCTTCTGTGAATTTTTCATCTCGAATACCCGGATGAATATAAGGTGTCGGAACGGGTGTCGGTGTTGGTGTAATTCTCGGTGTTGCAGTTGGTGAAGGCGTTACAAGTATATTTGCATCCGGTGAGACTTTCGGCATCGGAGTTAATGTTATCACATACGTCGGTCTTGGGGTAGGACTTCCCAACAATTGTGTAGCAAAGCTATCATCTACGTTGAGCACGATATAAAATGCACTACCCAGCGCGATAACAAATAATGCAATAACAATATTCACTGCGATTCTTTTATTCTTTTTTCTTTTCCTTCGATTTACTGTCTTTTCAAGGAAAGGAGAATTTGTGGCATTCATTGTACTTCCTATTATGAACTATTTTTAGCTATCAATTAGATATTAATATATTTTAACTAATATTGCATCCAATATTAGCTAAATTAACAATCTGTTAACACCTGCTGTGTATATTATAACAGTTTTCTTTAGTCGTTATTACTGTTTCTAGTTTCCTAAAAAAAGCCTTTGATAAAGGAGGAAAATGGCATACATTTTGCTTTCTTTACAAATTGTTAATAAATTCATACCGTTTTACTCAACATTTCAGTGTTTTTATTGCATAATACCGTCTTTGCTTTGTTGACTTTAATTTTCTTCCGCAGTAAAATTGTAGCATAAATAGAATATTGGAGAAACCATTACAATGATTGCTGGGATATTTAATCTATACATAGAAAGATCGGAATTCTTTATAAAACTATTGCTTGAGCACTTAACGCTTACAGTTATTGCAGTCGCAATAATAACAGTTTTGGGTCTTTCGATTGGCATATATATGACTCGCAACGAAATTTTCGCTAAAATCATGCTCATAGTAACGAACTTTCTATATACTATCCCTTCGATTGCTCTTTTTGGATTTTTAGTAATAATAACCGGAATAGGCAATAAAAGCGCTGTAACAGCACTTGTATTATATGGGCTCTTGCCCATCATCCGCAACACATATGTAGGCATACGTGAAGTCGACACGCAGATAATGGAATCTGCAAGAGGAATGGGTAGCACTAATAGGCAGTTACTTTTTAAAGTGCAGCTTCCGCTTGCACTACCTGTTATAGTTGCAGGCTTTAGAACAATGGTTGTGATGACAATTGCATTGTGCGGTATTGCATCATTCATAGGAGCTGGCGGCTTAGGCGTTGCGATATGGCGTGGGATTACAACTAATTTTCCCGAAATGACAATAGCAGGCAGCTTGCTTGTAGCACTTCTTGCTATCATAACGGACGCTATTTTAGAACTTGTAGAAAAGAAAATGAAAAGAAGAATAATGGGAGTCCAATGACATAAGACAACATACTAATCGACAAATAGTAAATTACATGAAAAAAGGAGAATAATCATGAAAAAAATATTAATAGCTTCAATGCTTGCAATCGTACTCGTTTTGGCATTCGTGCTAGTAGGCTGCGCACCTAAAGAAAAAAAGGTGGTTGTCGCAAGCAAACCTTTCGCTGAAAGCTATATACTAGCTGAGATGCTCACATATCTTATAGAAATTAACACCGACATCACAGTAGAACAGAAACTCGGCATAGGCGGAGGAACAAGCAACATCCAACCCGCAATGCTTACAGGCGAAATAGACATATATCCTGAATACACCGGAACAGGCTGGCTATTCGTACTAAAAGAAGAACTGATTAGCGATCCGACTGCACTTTATGAAGCAGTTAAAGCAGGATACTTAGAAGAGTATGACATCGTTTGGAGCGGACTATACGGATTTAATGACACATTTGGCATAGCTGTGAAAGAGACGCTAGCAACTGAACTTGGCGTTGTTACATACACTGACCTTGCTGCTGCAAGCGCAGACCTAAACCTCGGCGCAGAGCCTGATTTTTATGAACGTGATGACGGGTATCCTGGGCTTGAGGCAACTTTTGGATTTGACTTCGGCACGAAGACTCAGCTTGATATTGGCCTTAAATATGAAGCCATTAAAACTGATGAAGTTGATGTCATCATTGTGTTTTCAACTGATGGTAGGCTAAAAGAAGCAAATCTTGTTGTGCTTAAAGATGATAAGAATTTCTTCCCATCATACTTTGCAGCAACTTTAACTCGTGCAGAGACGCTCAATGAATATCCTGAGCTTGAAGATGTATTTGCGATGCTTGACGGAAAGATAAGCGATGAAGAGATGACATACATGAACTATCTTGTAGAAGTTGAAAACCAAGAAGCAAAACAAGTAGCAATAGACTTCTTAACTGAAAAAGGCCTTAATAAATGACACTGATTGAGTTTAAGAATATATCAAAATCTTATAATTCAAATGATAAGATAATCGATGATTTGAGCCTTAAGGTATCCGAAGGCGAGTTTGTAGCCATACTCGGTCCATCCGGGTGTGGCAAAACCACACTACTTAAGATGGTAAACAGGCTCATTGAACCCGATTCCGGTACAATTTTGGTGGATGGCAAGCCCACAGCACAGTGGGATGCCATCAATCTGCGACGCTGTATAGGATATGTTATCCAACAAGTCGGGTTATTGCCTCATCTAACTGTTGAGGAAAATATCGCATATGTTTTGACGCTTAAAAAGGAAGACAAGAAGATAAAACAAGAACGCGCCGAATATTTAATAGACTTGGTGGGCATGGACGTATCGTATCTTGCGCGCTATCCGCGTCAGCTTTCAGGTGGGCAAAAGCAACGTGTAGGAGTAGCGAGAGCTTTAGCTGCGGAACCTGCAATAATACTTATGGACGAGCCATTTGGCGCAGTCGATGAGATCGCACGAACACTACTGCAAGATGAAATGCTGTGCATTCACGAAAAGCTTAAGAAAACCATTCTCTTTGTGACGCATGATATTCAAGAAGCCATAAAGCTAGGTTCAAAGATTGTACTTTTAAACGAAGGAAAAATCGAACAAATAGGTACTAAAGAAGACCT
>JAGLOK010000004.1 GCA_023139005.1 Clostridiales bacterium
GACGTGCTGCACGAAACGTAGATAGCAAAGTTATTATGTATGCAGACAAGATGACACGTTCTATGCAAGCTGCAATAGATGAAACCAATAGGCGCAGAAGTATTCAAGTCAAGCATAACATCGATAATAATATAACACCAAAAACAATATCAAGTCGTATTGTGAATTCACTTGCTATTACACAATATGAAAAAGTAACAGAGCAAAAGAACATTGACAGTAAGAATATTATTGGTATTATAAAGGACTTAGAAGCAAGCATGCGTATCTGTGCACAATCATTAGACTTTGAATCTGCTGCAAAACTACGCGATGATATATTAGAACTAAAAATAAAATATAATCTACAAGAGGAAAAAAGTGATTGAATCTATAAAAATAAAAGGTGCAAAAGAACACAATTTAAAAAACATTGATGTAGAAATACCAAGAGATAAGCTCGTAGTTGTCACGGGGCTTTCAGGCTCCGGAAAGAGTTCGCTTGCATTTGATACAATATATGCAGAGGGTCAAAGACGGTATGTTGAATCATTATCAGCATATGCAAGGCAATTCCTAGGGAAGATGGAAAAGCCTGATGTTGAATACATTGAGGGGCTATCTCCTGCAATATCAATTGATCAAAAAACGACAAGTCGTAATCCACGCTCTACCGTGGGGACTGTTACTGAGATATATGACTATATGCGTTTACTATATGCACGTATTGGGCATCCACATTGCCCCGAATGCGATAAGCCAATAAAAAAGCAAAGCATTGATCAAATGATTGAACGTGTAATGAAAATAGAAATTGGAAAGAAGTTACTTGTACTATCACCTGTAGTCCGTGGAAGAAAAGGAGAATACAGAAAGCTTTTCGAAGACTTATCCAAAGATGGATATGTACGTGCACGCGTAAATGGTGAGATTAGAGAGTTAACAGAAGAAATAAAGCTTGATCGATATAAAAAGCACAATATTGAAGTTGTTGTAGATCGTCTTGTAATGAAAGATGATCTCCGTTCAAGACTCACAGAGTCCATGGAAGTTGCCCTCAAGCTTGCACATGGTATTGCTATAATACATATCATTGATGGTGATGAGCTTCACTTTTCAAGCAACTATGCTTGTGCTGATTGCGACATTATGATTGAAGAGATGACGCCAAGAATGTTTTCTTTCAATAATCCTTATGGCGCATGTCCAGTGTGTGCGGGACTTGGAACGATGTTTAAGGTTGATCCAAAGTTGCTCATACCCGATTGGAACAAATCACTTTCGCAAGGTGCAGTAGTTACAGGTGGATGGTCTGTAGACAATGATGCATCTTTTGCGGTTTCTTTTTATAAAGCATTATCAAAAAAGTATAAAATTGATTTAAATATTCCTTTTAAGAAACTACCAAGGAAACATAAAGACTTAATCCTATATGGAACCAATGGAGAAACAATTGAAGTTTCCTATGAACGAAGCTATGGTAGTGGAACGTATAAAATGCCATTTGAGGGCATTGTAAATGCTGTTGAAAGACGTTACAAGCAAACCTCAAGCAACTATATGAAAGAAAAGTACCAAGAACTCATGAGCTATAGCAATTGCATAGAGTGCAATGGAAAACGTCTTAGAAAGGAATCTTTGGCTGTGACTGTCGGAGGAATCAATATATCAGATATGACTGATATGACCATTCTTGAATGTATTGACTTCATAGAACAAGTAAAGCTAAGTAAAACTGAAGAAATAATTGCAAACCAAGTACTAAAAGAAATCATCAATCGACTTAACTTCTTGAAAAATGTTGGGCTGAACTATTTGTCCTTGAATAGAAAAGCCGGTACATTATCCGGAGGAGAAGCGCAACGCATTCGGCTCGCAACTCAAATCGGTTCTTACTTGATGGGAGTACTATACATACTTGATGAACCAAGCATAGGATTACACCAAAGAGATAATAGCAAATTGCTTACAACACTCAAAAAATTAAGAGACTTAGGCAATACATTAATTATTGTTGAGCATGATCATGAGACAATGATGGAATCAGACTATATTATCGATATGGGACCGGGTCCCGGCATACATGGTGGCGAAGTGGTGGCACAAGGTACTGTAGAAGAGGTGATGAGCAATGAAAATTCAATCACCGGACAATACTTAAGTGGCAAAAAATCGATAGCATTACCGAAAAAAAGAAGAAAAAGTAAAATTGGTGACCTATCAGTCATTGGTGCGAAACAAAATAATCTGAAAAATATTAAGGTAAAGTTTCCACTTGGACTATTTACCTGTGTATCTGGTGTATCCGGCTCAGGTAAAAGTTCATTGGTAAATGAAATCGTATATAAAGCTTTGGCAAGAGACTTAAATAGAGCACACACAAAACCTGGAGATTATGATGAAATATTAGGCAGTGAGAATTTAGACAAAGTAATTGATATTGATCAATCTCCAATCGGGAGAACTCCAAGATCAAACCCTGCTACTTATACCGGAACATTTTCAATGATCAGAGATTTATTTTCTAAAACTCAAGATGCAAGAGCACGTGGGTATAAAGCTGGCAGATTTTCCTTCAATGTAAAGGGTGGACGCTGTGAAGCTTGTAAAGGTGATGGAATCATAAAGATTGAAATGCATTTTCTACCGGATGTGTATGTTACTTGTGAAGTGTGCAAATCAAAAAGGTACAACACAGAGACTCTTGAAGTAAAATATAAAGGTAAAAACATATACGAAGTATTGGACATGACAGTAGAAGATGCTCTAATATTCTTTGAGAATGTACCAAAGATAAAAAATAAATTACAGACTCTTTCCGATGTAGGATTAGACTACATACGATTGGGTCAACCTTCTACACAACTATCAGGAGGCGAATCCCAACGAATTAAGCTAGCTACAGAGCTATCAAAACGTTCAACTGGTAAGACGCTGTACATACTGGATGAACCCACAACAGGACTACACACAGATGATGTTAAAAAGCTTCTAAAAATAATAACAAAGCTTGTAGATGCAGGAAACACAGTCATCATCATAGAGCATAACTTAGATGTCATCAAATGTGCTGACTACATCGTTGATTTGGGACCTGAAGGCGGAGATAAAGGCGGAAAGGTTGTTGCAAAAGGAACTCCTGAAGAAATTGCAAAAAATAAAAATAGCTATACAGGGATGTATTTGAAAAATATACTACAATGACATATTTTTATAGATATATGTACATTTTTTGAACTTTTACTCAAACAACTTATTTTCTTTGTATTATATTTGACAATGTAATTTATTTGTTGAATAATTGCGATATGTCATTGAAAGTTAAAGAAGTATTAAAAAAATCACCTGCACATAAAGCTGGTATAAAGAAGAATGATATCGTACATAAAATCGCACATCTTAGTATGTATGATTTTATTGATGATATATATGTAAATTCAATAATAAATCCTCTTATTGAGTTTGAGCGTAATGGAAAGACAAAGATTGTTAGTCTTGATAAAGATGAAAATGAAAATATCGGTTTATCATATTTTGAAAACCTATATCCTCCTGAAGATAGTTGCACAAATAAGTGCGTATTTTGTTTTGTTGATCAATTACCGAATGAGATGCGGGAGTCTCTTTATGTAAGAGATGACGATTGGCGATATTCTGTATTATATGGAAACTATATCACAATGACCAACATGACAGAAGTTGACTTTCAAAGAATCTCAAGCAGAAAAGTATCCCCATTATACATCAGTGTGCATGCTACTGATCCAGATGTACGATATGATTTGTTGAAAAATAAAAATGCAAGAAAGATCATGGAACAGCTTAAATATCTTTATGACAATAAGATTACCTTTCACTCACAAATCGTATTGTGTCCCGGAATTAATGACGGGGAAGTGCTCAATCAAACAATAGAGGAACTTGCAAGTTACTATCCATATGCAAAGTCTTTATCCATTGTACCAGTTGGACTAACTGAGCATAGGGGTAATTTGCCATTATTAAAACCTGTAGACGAACAATACGCAGGTAAAACAATTGATATAGTAAATGAATATAGAATAAAATACAAAAAAGATCTTTCTGATCCATTTGTATATGTAGCGGATGAGTTATATTCAAAGGCAAATAGAGAGTACCCAAAGTATACAGATGACATATCATCACAAAAAGCCAATGGAGTAGGACTTTTCTCAGACTTTTTGCAGGAATTTGAATCTGCACTCAAAGAGTTAGAAAACTATGACGCAAATCATCGTAATATCGTCGTAGTTACGGGAGTATCTTCTTATAGTAAAATAAAAGAAATGTGCAAAGTACTGCAAGAGACTGTGAAAAATCTCAAAATTGACGTAATTCAAGTAGTTAATCAACACTTTGGCGCCAGTATTACTGTTTCAGGCTTGCTCATCGGAAAAGACATCATTAAATCACTCGGTAAAAGTCAGGTTGATACAATATTTATACCTGAGAGTACTATGCGAAATATTGAAAATGTGTTCTTAGATAATATGACAATAAAAGATGTTGAAAAAGAGACGGGTTCTTGTGTTATACTATCACCGAATGATGGCTATGATTTTGCCATCTCTTTATCTGGGAGGAAGAAACTTGAGTAAACCATTAGTTGCAATAGTCGGTAGACCCAATGTGGGGAAATCTACCTTTTTTAATAGAATGGCCGGTCGTAGGATATCGATAGTAGAAGATACACCCGGTGTAACACGTGACCGCATTTATGCAGACACGAGTTGGCTTGATCGTGAATTCACAATAATTGATACCGGTGGATTAGATATGAAAAGTGAAAATGTTATTTTCACACAAATGCGAGAACAGGCAATTTTGGCTGCTGAAACTGCTGATGCAATACTTTTTTTTGTTGATGCAAAGCAAGGATTATTGCCAGAGGATCATGAAGTTGCAGATTTCTTGAGAAGATGCGGTACACCTGTACTTGTTGTTGTTAATAAAGTAGATCACATCAATTATGATGAAAACAAATACGAGTTTTATGAATTAGGATTAGGAGAACCATATCCAATATCATCTTTGCATGGTATGGGAACAGGTGATTTGTTGGATGTCTTGATTGAAGTAATTCCTGAAGTTAAAGAAGATATTGATGATGATACAATCAAAATTGCTATAGTTGGAAAGCCCAATGCAGGCAAGTCTTCATTTGTGAATGCGATAACCGGTGAAGCAAGAGTCATTGTTAGTGAAATCCCGGGAACGACTAGGGACGCTATTGATACACCGTTTGAACACAATGGTCAGAAATACACATTAATAGACACCGCAGGTATGCGAAGAAAAAGTAAGATTGACGATAAGTCGATAGAAAGATACTCCGTTATTCGTGCACTGACTGCTGTGAGACGATGTGATGTTGCTGTAATCGTTGTCGATGCAGAAACAGGACCTACAGAACAAGATGCAAAAATAGCAGGATATATTGATGAAATGGGGAAGCCATCGGTAATTACAGTAAACAAGTGGGACTTGATAGAAAAAGAAACCAATACATCAAAAGAGTTTTCGAACGATGTATATAATATATTGTCTTTCCTTCAATATGCACCAATTATATTTATTTCTGCACTGACGGGGCAAAGAATTGAAAAAGTATTTGCATTGGTGAATGAAGTATATAAAAAAACAAATTTCAGAGTGTCCACAGGTGTACTCAATGAAGTTATTTCAAATGCAGTAACAGCTGTATCTCCTCCATCTGTTTCGGGCAGACGACTAAACATCATGTATGCAACACAAGCAAGTACTGCACCACCACACTTTATATTGTTTGTAAACAATGAGAAGTGGATTAAAAGAGAATACGAAAAATACTTAATGAATTATTTAAGGCGTGCGTTTGAATTAACCGGCACTCCTATAAAAATAACTTGCAGAGGCAGAGGAGATAAAAAAAATGAGCAATAACATCATATTCTATTGTATCGCATTAGTGATAGGCTATGTAATCGGGTCATTTTCACCAGCAGTGTTACTTTCTAGAAAAGTGGCAAACATCGACATACGGCAAAAGGGTTCAAAGAATGCAGGGTCAACAAACGTTTTTAGAGTACTCGGAGCAAAGTGGGGGTTGATTAACTTTGTATTTGACCTTTTGAAAGGAGCAGTTCCTACTTTGATTGCATTGCTTGTTTTTAGAAATATTGGGGATGGGTTCAACGGATATCATGGTGCAGTTATAATTGCAAGTGGTGTACTGTTGGGACATGTCTTTCCTGTGTTTTCGCACTTTAAAGGTGGAAAAGGTGTTGCATCTACGACCGGCGTGTTTCTTGTATTGTTTCCAATACCTTTACTAATAATTTTTGTAATAGCAGTAGTTATAATATTGACTACTCGGTATGTATCCGTAGCGTCAGTTTTATCATTTATTATAATTTCAATATCTGTTTGGATAATTCCAGGTTTAATGAAAGTAAATCTTCCTGTGCAAATATTTACAACAGCAGCTTCAGTATTAATATTGATTTTGCATCGTGAAAATATCGTTCGTCTCCTAAAGGGAAATGAAAATAAGTTGAATTTCTAAATGTAAATGTAATTAAATATGCGTTGTTTTTAGCAATGCATATTTTTTTTTATTTGATATAAATTAGAAAAATGATATAATAGTCAGAAGTTGGTATCATTCGTGAACCAAACTAAATAAAAAATAAAATTCATTTATTTGTCAAGCATCGATATCTCGAGCTTGAATGGAGGTAAAAATGAACATTTCAAAAAAAACACGCACATTAACAATCGCCGGTATACTGACAGCGATAACCTTTCTACTTGGACTTACTCCAATTGGGTATATCCCACTTCCAACAATGAAAATCACACTACTATGCATACCTGTTCTAGTCGGCGTACTCTTAGAAGGCAAATGGGTAGGAATATGGTTGGGATTTATCTTCGGATTAACGAGTCTCATTCAGATATTTATGGGAGACTTCATCGGTATTGCATTAATGAATATTAGTGTTTTCAGAACACTATTGGTAGTATTTGTGCCAAGGTTACTCGTACCCATTGTAGCATTTTATGTGTATGAGGCAATCAAATTAATCGGTAATAAAATAACAAATAAAATGGGATATGCAATCGCAGCATTGCTGGGATCTCTAACAAATACTGCATTCTTCCTCGGAATGATGTACTTATTGTTCCTCCCTGAAATGGGTGAATTATCTGCATTATTTGGGACAACAAATACGGGGATGCTAGCAGTTATTGGATCAATAGTTGCAACTAATGGAGTCTTGGAAGCTGTTGCCGCTGTCATCATTGTAACTGCTATATGTATTGCAGTGACTACTATTAAAGTGAAACCAAAAAATAAAAAAATAGAAAGTGAAAATAAACTATGATACTCACCCTTGATGTAGGTAACTCAAATATCAAAATTGGATTGTATAAAGATGAGAAGATAATTCAATATGCGCGATTTACAACAGAAGTAGGAAAAACGTCTGATGAGTATGGACTGCTTTTAATGAATGTCTTTTCTTATGCAGGACTTAACAAAGATGATGTAAAAGGCGTTATTATGGCCTCTGTTGTTCCGTCTATAAACTATACGATGGAACATATGATACATACTTTTTTCGGAATACATGTAATAACTGTAGGACCGGGAACAAAAACAGGCATGAATATATTATATGATAATCCAAAAGAAGTGGGTGCAGATAGAATTGTTACAGCAATTGCAGCTTATGAAAAAACAAATGGTGAATGTATTATCGTTGACTTTGGTACTGCAACTACTTTCGGTGCTGTAAACAAAAATGGTTCTTTTTTAGGCGGTGCAATTATGCCTGGCATTAAAATATCTGTAGATGCTTTAGTTGAAAATTCTGCAAAATTACCTAAAATTGAATTAATTCAACCTGAAAAAGCAATTGGCAGGAACACGATAACTAATATGCAATCCGGTATTATCAATGGATTTGTAGGCGCTGTGAATAATATTGTTTCATTAATGAAAAAAGAATTAGGCGATCCAAAGGTTATTGCAACCGGTGGGTTGGCAAGACTCATTGCACCATTATCTGATTGCATTGATGAGATTGATGGGAAATTAGCACTACAGGGTCTTATGACAGTTTATAATAGGAATATCGATATGGACGAGGATTCAAAATGAAAAAGTCTATAGCATTATTAGGAATTGGTACAGTTGGTAGCGGTGTATATGATGTAATTCATTCACACGGCGATATTATGTTGCATCGAAACAACACGCAATTTAATATCAAGAAAATATTAGTTAAAGATAAAAACAAAAAAAGAAACTCTAATATTGATTCAACATTACTCACAGAATCATTTGAAGAAATACTAAACGATAGTGATATAACTATTGTGGGCGAATTTCTTGGAGGCGTTCATCCTGCATTAAAGTACGTGGAGAAACTACTTAAAGCAGGTAAGTCGGTTGTTACTGCAAACAAAGAGCTTATCGCAAATCATTGGTCTCGTTTAGAAGCAGCAGCTAGAGCCTCAGGTGCTGGTTTGTACTATGAAGCAGCAGTTGCAGGTGGTATCCCAATAATCAGTACATTTAATAATTCTCTACAGGTTAATAATGTGCAAAAGATAATGGGAATCATCAATGGTACAACTAATTACATACTCACTAAAATGTCAACTGAAGGTATACCATACAATGTAACACTTCAAAAAGCACAGTCAAAAGGGCTCGCTGAACCTGATCCTACAAATGACGTTGAAGGATATGATGCAAAATACAAGCTTTCAATACTGCTTTCTTTAGCATTTCATGCAAGAGTTCCTGTGGAAAATATATTTACAGA
>JAGLOK010000040.1 GCA_023139005.1 Clostridiales bacterium
TATTTAGCCCTTCCACACCATATGTTCGAGACTTTTTCGGCGTTAAAGGCTTTCAAGCCACACTAGATAGCACAGTGATGAACGATGTCTACGATCGTCTACTTAATGAAGACGAAACGCTAGAGAATGTCTACAAGAAACTTAAGTCTTAATCTAAACTAAACATATTTTTACACCTAAACTATTCATCGAAATAATCCATATTTTCTATGCTCAACAACACATTTATGAAAAAAATATATTACTATAATAAATTATGCTATAATTCTCTAATGTAAATACTTCATGTTTATGCGTGTATTATTTTATAAAAAGTTCTTCATAAGGAATATTGAAAATGAATGCTAAAAAAACAAACGAGAAAAATATAACTATACGAATCGTGATATCTATTTTACTAATGATGCTATTTATGCTAATAATACATTTTAACTCTAAGACAATAGAGCTTATCACACTATTGGTTCTAGCTTTATTAGTCTATACTATTTTTCTATTCAAAAACCGATTTTCATTACATATTTATAAGAGGATTCTTTTAGGGTGTATTGCTATCATCGTGATTTTAACCTCATTTTTATTTATCATACAAACTCAGCTTGAAAATACAAATTATCAATTCCCAAAAGTTGACCGCTCAGCTATATTTGAAAACAAGAAAGTATTGTTGATCGTACCCCATGAAGATGATGAAATCAATGTGCTCGGAGGTGTACTAGAGCAGTATGCACTCAACAGTTCCGTATTTGTTGCATTTGTTACTAATGGTGATTATAAAGAAGACGCATCAGTACGCATTCAAGAAGCAATCAATGCATTAGCACATTATGCAATACCAGAGGAGAACATTCTTTTTCTAGGCTATGGAGATCAATGGAAAACAACCAAAGGACATATTTATCATACCCCAGGTGATGAAGTTATCCCATCTCGAAGTGGTCATACACAAACCTATGGTACTCCGTCTCATCCACCTTATAGCTCTTCTTTTTATACACGAAATAATATACTCAAAGATATGAAATCTATCATCAATGAATATCGTCCAGATACAATTTTTTGTGTAGAGTTTGAACCGCATATCGGTCACAGAGCGGTATCATTGTTTTTTGAGGAAGCTATGGGAGTGCTACTTAACCAAGAGACAGATTATATACCTGATGTTTTCAAAGGATTTGCATACAGTACTGCATGGTGGTCTCCAAATGAGGAATTTTATCTAGATAATATTATATCCGCCAAAAATCCCACCATAGAATTATTTATGAAAGAAGTCAACGTCTATAATTGGGCAGATCGTGTTCGTTTTCCTGTATCCGAAAAATCCCTATCTAGGACATTGGTGTCCAACGCAACATATCACGCGCTCACAGCACATCAATCCCAATATGCAAACCAGCGTAGCGGAAGGGTAATAAAGGGTGATAAAGTATTTTGGAAGCGTGATACTAACAGCATTCTTTACACTTCTCATATTCGTGCTTCTTCGGGAGATATCTCAGTATTGAATGATTTCAAGTTAATTGACTCAACAAATATTACAGATCTGCATTTGTTACCTACCGCAAATGTATGGACTCCGGACGACACCGATGCTACAAAATCAATAGATATAACCTTTTCCAATTCGCAAACAGTCAGTGAAGTGCGTCTTTACGACAGCCCAAGTCTGTTGGATAATATACTCAATGCAAGGATAGATTTTAGTGATGGCTCATCTTTAGAAACCAAAGCACTTTCGATTAATGGCGCTGCAACCAGTATTGTATTTGAACCTAAAGCGAATATTACAGGATTTGTGGTCACATTGCTTGATTTTGAAGGTGATCAGTATGGATTAACTGAGATTGAAGCCTATAACAACCTGCCTGATACCAACCTTCAGTTTATCAAATTACAGGACAAGAAAAATAATTTTGCATACGACTATTGGACTGATCAATCCGGCTATACACAATTCAAACTATATACTTATCCAAATCAAGAAATTATAGATATATCAAAAGATTATAAGATATCGGTGGATGGGACTGCAGAATGTTCTGCAACTTTTAAGGATAATAAATTGGAGACCTATTGCCCTTTTGGCGAAAGTTTTATTTTAAATATCACAAGTAAACATAACAATGAAGTTTATGATGCAATTCGCATTACGAATCCAACAAAGCTACAGAGGTCAAAAATTCAAATGCTGCGAAACATTGAACAGGAATACTTGGATTATCTACCACATGGTCAAGTTAACTATTATGTGGACATAATAAAAGCTCTCTATAAGAAAGTTTTCCCCAACTGACTGTTATCTCTACTATCATCACTTTTTCGGGCACAGCCTACTGCAAAACGGTACCCACTCTATTTGAATTAAGAAAAAAGATCTTTAGCTTCAATGTGTGGAAAAAGATGTTTGAGGTTGAATCTGTTGATCAACTAGTAGTTAATCCAATCGTAGAGGTTAAACAGAAAAGCCTATATTCAAGGCAAGATATCATGAAAGTCGTAAATGATAACTTCGTTTAACTAGTATTAGATAATTTATGCGAAATAAGGCTCTCTTATGAGGGCTTTATTTTTTGCAATAATTCTACTACTATTTATGTTTGGGGTTACCTTTGACTTTTTCAAGTGCTTTCATAATTTCTACCATTTGGACTGCCTGATATCCATAGTTTATTGTAGTAAGCTTTGAAAGCAATTGTCCTTTATGTGTGGTGATGTATAGTGGTTTAGTGTGATTCAATGCAATTGCGCAAGCATCAAAGTAGCATTGATCACATTGACACATATCAAATGTTTTTATCATTTCTCGAGTTTTCACCCTAACCAGTGATTCTACTACATTCACTAGAATTAACTCTTCACGGGCTGTCTCGTTATTTTGAGTATCATCCATATATAACTCCAATCAGAAACAAATTATTCAAGTTTAATAATAATATATTATTACTTATAATTCAATATTACTCTCCTTCTGCATTTTTCTGTTTTATTATATAAAATTACTGCCGTATATAAAGGGTATAGTTATATTATATAAATCAGAGGGATTATTTTTATAAAATCTACTTGAAAGATTAATATTACTATTTGAATCAAGCTGAGTACCAGGAAATCCTTTCACAATATCTTCAACAGTTTCATCAAAAGCAGATTTCGAAGAAAAGTTTGCTCTAGCTATAACTCGTGACATAAACATACTAAATTTTAGATTTGCTAAAAAAATATTAAGATTCTCTTCGCCATGATAATCTACTCTACCATCATTCCACAAATCAATTGTTCCGTCTCCATCTTTTATTTTAAGAGGAAACGGCAATCCCATATAATATAAAGATACAAGTCTCAGCGTTGCCACTGAACATTCATTGTTTTCCACTAAATCAACAACCTCGGAAAAAGATTCCTGCTCTACATTGGTTTTGTATTTTTCCATTGCATATGCTATCGTTTGAAACTCTTTCCAAGTTTTAGTGAATTTTTCTTGATTTTCCGGAGTCAACTCATTTTCCTCACAAAACGCTATTAATAGAAACTCCACTCCTATTCCTTTATACGCTGAAGAAATTTTATTGTCGAAAAGATATAAACTTTCTTCAGTATTGTTTTTATAACTATATGGTAAACTGGAAGAATTTTCAGTAGTAAGTAGAGGATCAACCCTTGTCTCTCCATTCATATTTGAAAACATAGAATCCATATGATATAAACATATCTCCTTAGAAACTTCTTTTGCCTCGGGAGTAAATCTAGCAAATTTAGCCTCCGCGAATGCTTTTAATTCATCAGAATATTCAATTTTACCATAGTTGTTAAATGGAACTTCTACTTCTCCATCTATTATCATTTTAGCAAATCGGTCACCATTTGCCACAAAATATGCTAACATACCCTCCTTACTTAAAAATTTTGGTAGTGAATCTAACATAAATCCTGAAATGGGGATGTCTAGCTTCTTATCTTGAACAAAAGTTGTCAATTCATCAACTGTAACAACGCCTTCGTAAATACTAGAATAAAATGAAACCGCCGTGGCAGATAAAATTTTATAATCATAACATTCAGGGAAAACAACTTCTCCAAACAAATTTATTGTAACTGTAGCTTCTTTGGAATCATAAACAACTCCTTCTATATTTGCTATAGGAGTTGGTGTTGACTCTGGAGTATTCGTCGCCGTGGGTGTGGGTGGAGTAGTAGGTTCCAATGTATATGTTGGTGTAGCCTCATTAGTTACCTTTGCAATTTCTGTATTGTTTGCAGTATCTTCTTTTATTAAATCGCATGAGGTAATAAAAAATATAAAGGCAAGTATAATAGCAACAAGTTTAATTTTTACAGCTCTAGTTTTCATAATATTGTCTGGCATTGCTTTTCTCCATTGTATGATTATCTATCTATTATTCAAGTATTCTATATTATATCATAACGCTGCTTTATAGGAAATATCTATGATCTACAACTCTCCTTCTACCAACCGTTTATTGCACTTTTATTGCTGTCTGTTTTTACTTAACTCGTCCTCTTCTTTATCTGTTCTTCACCCAACCAAGCAATTAATATAAATCTTTTCTTCTAAATGTAATTACTCGGTTAATAGCATTTACGGACATGTGCCAAACGTTTTGCTTGCAAAACGTACAACAGATTTTTATTCACAGAAGATTAGAAGGCATACATAGAATTAATAGTATAAACACAACTAAAAAGTAAATGAAACCACATATATGTTAATATTCAATCTGGTTTATTAGATTGACTTTATAAATCCTTTGCTGCCTTATATTATTTCTCATTTTTTGTTTAAGAATCAAGCTCAGGATTGTTCAACATATACTTCCTTCCAACTATTTTCTCTATAAAGATGGAGCTAAGTACTATAAGAGGCAAAGATATAACATACCGCAAGATCGAAAACTTCAGACCAAGAAAACTTGCTTCAAAAATTGTCATTGGTATTCTACAAATTGCACTTGCACCTAAGTATGTTAATACAATGCTAAGCCTAGCTCCTTTTTTGCTTAACGCAGCCGCCATTGGAAGCACTACAACGAAAGGATAAAGTGTTGTGCAGGCCAAGAGTATCGCTGCAAGATGACCCATTAGCCCAGATTTTTCGCCAAAGTATTTCTCTATAGTTTTTCTGTCTACCCAGACCATGAATAACCCAACTAGTATAAAGGCAGGTGGAAACAACTTTATCATATCAATTGCAAAAAACGCAAAGTTTTCGCCCATTTTTATTCCTGAATCAAAGTTGAATATATATGAAACAGCTACAAATAATGTATAAAAAGCTATTAATATTAGCATTGGTTTTTTATTTGGTTTTTTATTTTTATTGGTCTCTTCTTTTTTAATGTTTTCTTGCATCTAAAACACCTCCCCATAAATAATGCCAATTCCAATTGATACAATTATTGCAATGGCAAATGACACTAAGTTTCGAACTATTGCAAGCTTTGTGCCGAAATACTTTTTTTCAAGAGGGAAGGTCACAACGCCTACCATCATAAGGCTTGTCGTAAATGCGGCAAGCACAGTATAGCTTACACCTTGGCTAAGTAGCAGTCCGCTTAAGGGGAATGTAATGAATCCCGGCAGCAGAGATATAGCACCCACTACAGAAGCAATTATTACTCCAACAAAAACATCGCTTGTGCCTAGATACTTTGCTATAACATAATCGGGCAGGAAATACAGAACTACTGAAACCAGTATCAAGGTTACAATAAGCAGAGGTAGAATTTTAACGAATAAATTCCATGCAGTTTTTAGAGCTTTTATTGTTTTTTGTTTGTTTATTATTGCTGATGTTAGCAAACTGATTGAAGCCAACCCATATATATACGCCATCATTCAATACACTTCTTGCTTTTGCTATCGCATACTTGAGTGCAATCAAAATCATCTACATGAAGCTCTTTGCTTGTTTCTTCAAGGTCAATAGTGTTTTTGGCGAGTTCTCCAATAATGCCTTCCATTTCTTTTAACACACCTTTTTGAACATTATAGTGTGTGAAGTACCCAACTTTTTCTCCTATAATAAGTCCAGCATTTCTTAATACTTTAAGATGTTGCGACACAGCGGATTCTGAGATATCCAGAGTTTTAGCTAGACCACTAACGCAGATTTGGTTCTCAGATAGCAGTAAAAATATCTTAAAGCGTGTCTTATCTCCTAGTGCTTTAAATTTTTCAATTAATTTTTCCATAATGATACTCCTTTATTTAATTAAGTAATTACTTAAGTAGACTATATCATAATATTTAATTAAGTCAATGCTTAATTAAATATAATTATACTTCATACTGTTAGTAATATTTTATAAATATTATCTTAAACTACTTAGCCTATGAGCATTTATGGACATGTGCCAAACGTTTTGCTTGCAAAACGTACAATAGCTTTTCATTCACAAAAGATTAGAAGGCATACAGGATGTGGCAAATGTTTTTAATAAAAACATTGAGAGCTTCCTATGCTATAGAATTAATAGTATTAACGCAACTAGAAAACGGAAATCATAAAAATATACGAGATAAGTGAACCAAATGAGAAACGTAAGTTTCGAAATTGAAAAAGTACTTTAGTACCTTGAGAACTCATTGTACCTTAGTTTATAAGTAGTCGTAGTATTACATTAACCTTGTCGATTCTGCACCAAATGAATTTATTCTATCTACTATGTTCTATTTAGAGGTTCTAAAATTCTATAGTTTACAGATATTTACGGACATGTGCCGGAAATGTCCACAAGAAACAATCTAAATTGCTTGGTAAGCGAAAAATCATCCGGAGCATGAGGAACCTACAATCCGAATCCGGATGATTTTTCAAGACACTCAATGAGAAACGTAAGTTTCAAAATTGAAAAAGCCCCCTAAGGGGGCTTTGGAGCCGCTAGTCGGATTTGAACCGATGACCTCATCCTTACCATGGACGCGCTCTACCTACTGAGCTATAGCGGCATGACAAATAGCATAGCCTAGTATACATAATAAAACTTTTTTTTGCAATAAATAAATAGGTTAAATTTGTGCGAAATATTTAAAACCACCAGCAGCCTCTTTGTCAAATAACTTATACCCTTCACCACGAATTGTTTCAATTTGCAACGGTAAGTCATTTTTTTTGATCATAGCACGTAGCGCCATGATGTGAACGTCTAGAGTTCGCGTTTCTCCACCTTGCTCATATTCCCAAACGTCTGCTAGCAATCGTTTTCGAGATACCACTCGGTTAATCATTTTTAATAGATAGAAAAGCAGTTTGATTTCCAATGGTTTCATTTTAATTGTTGTATCCACAAACACTACAGTATAGTTATCCATATCAACACGTAATCGATTAAACCATATCACACCTTTGAGTCCTGTTCTCAGCAGATTCTCTTTTATCATATTGTTCAGATGATCAGGAATGTCCTCAATATTCAAATCATACATATTCAATACAAAGTCAGTCCCACCCGGCTCAATACAGTTTCCACAAACCACATAGGTACACGGAACAGTAGAGAAAGTTCGTATTAACTCAATCACATGCCCAAATCCCGTAAATACAAAAACACCATCAATTTGATGATGGTATAATATATCTAAAGCTTCAAATGAAGAGCGAGTAGTATAACAATTTATCGAAGCATCTTCACAAATCTTTTTTGATTGAGAACGCACACTTCTATTTGCACCAATGACCAGAATTGATCTTCTATCGTTTCTCCACATATCCTCATTCCCTTAATGTAATTATCCTCCATAACTTGTAACTAGTCAAGATATATTTGCATATTTATAGATCTTTTGGTATTTGACCTTCAAAAACATCGTTATCCCATTGTTTTTGCTATAAAATTTAGCTATAATAACAAGATGATAAAGAATCTTCGGAAAATACTCATTGTAAGTCTTATGCTTGTAATGATCGCAATTTCTTTTCCTGCACAGCATAATGTGCTTGCAGATGAAACAGATACCGCTACAGAGATCACCCTGACTTTTGGTGGTGATGTCACATTCGGATACAAAAATGGGGAAGACTACAAGGGATCCATGCCCTATTTCCTTGAGCAAAACAACATGGACTTTTCCTTAATATTTTCAAATCTATATGATATCTTCTCCAATGATGACCTCACCATGGTCAATCTAGAGACTACCATAACAGACGCAACAAAAAAGAAGGATAAAACCTACACCTTCCGCGCACCCTATGAATACGTTGAAATACTCAAAGCAGGATCTATCGAAGCAGTGAGTATCGCAAACAACCATGCTATGGACTACTACGAGCAGGGTAGAATCGATACAACACGTACGCTTTTGGAAAATGATATCATCGTCAGTGGTGAAAACTATGCTAGCAGTGTGGAGATTAAAGGCATCAAGGTGGGCATACTTAGCTACGTCACATTCCAAACAGGGTTTAATTACAAGTCAGCCATCGAACGCGATATTCAATATATGAAAAAATCCCATGATATTGTCATTGTCTCCATGCACTGGGGACTGGAGCCAAAAATTTATGCTGACAGGAGTCAAGAAAAAGAAAATTATAAAGCTATCAGGAGTCAAATACAGCTAGCACATAAGATGATTGATTTAGGCGCCGATCTTATTTTTGGACACCATCCACATATTATTCAAGGCATTGAATATTACAAAGACAGATACATAGTATACTCTTTAGGCAACTGTTCCTTTGGCGGTAATTCAAGTCCTTACAATGATGATATATTAATATTTCAGCAGAAGTTCAGAGTCACAGAATATGGAGTTCAGCCTGCAGAAGCAAGGGTTATCCCCTGTCGCGTTTCTTCACAGAAAAATGTGAATGACTTTATGCCGACACCGTTTGAGGGTGAGGAAATAAGGCGCGTCTTGGATCGTGTAGTAGAGTTTTCAGCACATATGGAATATGGGTTGATGGAAATACCTGAAGGTTGGATAGAAGATCCATATACAAGAGAGGAGTATCGTGCAGATAAAGAAGCAGAAAAGGCAGCTGCACAAACCGATTAATTTGATTTAAACTTTACAGTCTATAATTAAAGGATGCTTATACGCATCCTTTTTCACATCCATTACAATCATCACAGCCACCTTCAAGTGGAGAGTTTTCTTTCAGCAAAACCATGGGGATTGCCACTTTACCATTTTTATCGGTAAATAATTCACCACACACTTCAAAGTTCAGTGTTTCATAGAAACCGACGATGAATGCTCTTGCATTGACATATATTTTGTCTGCAAGCAGTTCAAATCCACGATTAATTAATAGTCGTACAACCAGTGCACCCAATTTTTCCCCGCGAACACGATTATCCACTACAACCATACCAATGTAGAATTCCCCGTCATTGTCAAATATTCTACCGCATGCATAGTATTCATCATCTTCGCCTACCAATATATGTAGCGCCGTATCATCATCATCATCTTGGAAAATTTCGAGTCCAAGTTCATCTTTAAATATTGCTTTTCTTATTCTCATTACATCTTCAAGATTTTCACGTCCGAAGACCCATTTGCTCATAATCATATATTCATTGTATACTAAAACAGTAGGTTTATCAATCATATTCAAATTCGTTTATATTATGAAATAGGACTATCTTTGAGCTGATTATTCTA
>JAGLOK010000041.1 GCA_023139005.1 Clostridiales bacterium
GTATCACTGCCGCCTAGCTTGAGCATTTTTTGCTTCACAGTCATCGCATTTTCTGCATAGGATGGATCTTTTTCAATGCGCTTAACCAATTCTCTGAGCTTTTGCGGATTGAATGCATCTTTTTCGCAAAAAATACCTGCGCCCGCATTTTCTGCACCTTTTGCGTTATATCTTCTTTCATAGATAAAGCCTGGGAAGTTTATTTGTGCCACTGCATTGAGTATGCCGGTCATACAGCTATTTTGCCCACCATGATTGATAAATACCAGCGATTCTGGGAAATAGTCTTCAAATACGACATATTTGCGTACACAAACATTCCCGATATCGCATTCTTTTAGCTCCCGTGCGCCGATAATCACCTTATATGGCAAATCTTTAAATGCTTCTATACATGTTTTTACTATTTTCTTTGATGGAAATACAGCCAATCCAAGATACACGATAATATACTTCTTCTCGCCCTTAGGATTGGTATGCTTTCCATATATCAATGGTCCCGTGTATACTACACCATTTTCATCCTCAAATTGCTCAAAATCTTTACTGCTGGGAACAACCTTATAATCTGCCCAGTGAAAAATATCAAGACTGCTCGCAACCGCCGGCATCGCAAGTTCCTTCAGTACAGTATTTACGTCTTTTGCATATTGCACATCTTTGCCCATCTCCGACGATTCCGGTTTGCCATAGCTCGTGATGCTTGGGATTCCGGCAAGCTTTGCAGCAACAATACCTGATAAACGAAACTCAGAATAAAGCATATCAATCTGCTTGTTTTTAATAACCTCAGCTAGAAACAAAGCATCTTTCTTAAAGAAGCTTTTTCTCGTTGCGCCGGTGATAAAAAGTGCTTGCTCAAATGTTTTAACCATTGCATTATCCGGATTATCTGAAGGAATTTCAACCCTGGATATGATCCAAGCCAGGACTTTTCCTAGAAACCTTGGAAGACCAAATGGAATAGGTACCGGTGCTTCAATGATCTCAATCCCGAACTGCTGCATTTGCTCTTGATTCACGTCATCTTTGCCTGCTGCAATGATGGGTGTATGCCCTCTTTGCTTGGCTTTAAGTGCGATCGAAATACATCGCGTCATTGCACCATAGCTAGTTGTTAGGTTTGACATGGGTGTAAGTAATATTCTCATGATTATCTCCATTGTCTAGTAAAATTTCCAATTATCATTATACTGCAAATATATACATTGTCAAAAAAGAGCAAACCATTGTTTTGCTCTTTTATATTCAATTCATTTATCTACTATCTATTTAATAAAGCTTACAATGTCATCAATAACCTCTTGGTCTACACTGCTTGCAATAGTGTACTCCTCATTACTGGAAACACCTTCTCCTGCCATCATCAGATGGTTTAGGGTTGGATATAGTTTAAATGTCCAGTTTCCACTACCACCGAATACATCTAGCCACATATTATAATCAACCATTGTAACCTGATAGTCTCGCTCCCCTTGCAGCACAAGCACGGGTTTAACGATTGAAGCCGCGGTTTCAATTGGTCTATATGCAATCATATCTTGCATATAGGCTTTATATGCGCCCATAAATACTTCGGTTTTATCATAGTCATCAATATTATTGACCTTTGCAACTTCAACTTCCACAGCATCAAGCACAGTCTGCTCTTCACCTGTGATTTCTCCATCTAATTCAAATAAATATTCATATTGTCCAAGGATAATCTCATGAACGCCTCTTGCAGATCCTGCCATAATGATAAATCCTTTTGCATTTTGTGCGTTTTGTGCAATCCTTGGTATTGCATAGCCACCAAGGCTATGTCCGAGAACGTAGATTTCTTCTGCATCAACACCCTCAACGCTTGTCAGCATATTGACTATTTCCACTGCATCATTAATGGTCTCATTATATATTGTGAAGTCATACTTTCCTATAAATGCTTCTGGATATGCATAGCTACCCTTGTCATAGCGGTATACTGCAATCCCTTGTTGTGCAAGACCCCATGCAATGTCGCGAAATGGTTTGTTTGCAAGCACTGTTTCATCTCTATCTGCAGGGCCTGAGCCATGCACCAAGACAACACAAGGATAACTGCCACCACCGTCGGGAAGCGTTAGCGTTCCTCCCAGTTCCAAGCCATTAACCGTAGCTTCCAATTCTACTTCAACGATGCCTTCTGGCAATTGGCTTTCAGTTTTTACTTGGTATGGTTTTATCTGTAGTCCTGCAATATGATTTTTACTATCAAAATACACTTCAAAATTCACATTCTCATTTTCAAACTTCACAGGTACTGCAACACCCTGCAGACCACCGAGTTCAAATGCATACACTTCGTTCATCTCCACAAACGCACCATTGGTGGATATAATGCTTTCCATCATTGATTGATAAGCACTTGTATTGATTTGTTGTTTCATGGTTGCATCATGTGTATATGATGTATACGCACTCTCATATTCACCACTCACTAAGTCCATTATATAGTCTCTAGCAGTCTCAACAATATCAATCTCAGTCTCTTCTGCTTTGACTTCTTCTGACTCTTCTTCTTTTATTTCTTGTTCTGTTTCTGTTTTTGATGTTTCCACTTCAACTTCTTGCGTATTTGGTGTGCTGTTTGTACATCCACCCATCATCAATAGTCCAATGACCATAATGACGACTAATATCTTTTTCATCGTAATCTCCTTACTGTTGTTTCATAATTTATAGAATACGATGGTTGCGCAAACCATTGTTCTATCTGTTCTACATTATATATAACAGTTGTAACAATGTCAAGAACCATATTGCTGAAAAATACAATACGATTGTTGATTTATACATCTAATATATTCAACCATACAATACGCATATTCAAAATCCGAAGCGTTTTGCAATCAAATTTTCAATCAAATCCACTGTCAACAAATATAGCCATATCCATATTTGTTGTAATACACCATTTAAAGTCTATAATATAATTATCACTAACTTAAATTGTGAGGATAAAACTATGCAAAAGAAAAAACCAATTATTGCATTGATGTATGATTTTGACCGAACATTGTCTCCAAAAGATATGCAAGAATTCTCCTTTATACCCGATTTAGGAATACAGGATCCAGATACATTTTGGGATGAAGCCGATAAATTAGCAAAAGATCATAAGATGTCAGGAATCAATGCATATATGTATTTAATGCTTACAAAAGCATGTGAAAAAGATATTTGTATGAAATATCAGAATTTTGTGGACTTAGGTAAAGATGTGGAATTGTTCTCAGGAGTTGACACATGGTTTGAAAGAATAAACAATTTTGCAGAAAAAAAAGGTGCAATTGTAGAGCATTATATTATCTCATCAGGGCTAAAGGAAATAATTCAAGGCACTGCTATCGCGCATCACTTCAAAGAAATATTTGCATCATCTTATGTCTATGACACAGATGGCATTGCAGTATGGCCTGCACTATGTGTAGACTATACAGGTAAAACACAGTTTCTATTTCGGATTAGCAAAGGAATTTTGGATATTAATGATTCTACTGTGAACGATTATATGCATGATGATGAAAAAAGAATCCCCTTTCATAACATGATATATCTCGGTGATGGATTTTCTGACATTCCTTGTATGAAGCTCGTAACAGAAAATGGTGGCAAGTCCATTGTTGTCTACAAACCCGATACAAATATGGATACTGCAAAAGAATTGATTAATGATAACAGAGCAGATTTTATGTCGAGTGCAGATTACTCAAAGGGCACGCGATTGGAAACCTTAGTTCATAACATCATCGATTCTATGATTGCTAGTGATAAATTGTATAAGGCGCACGATGTGAGCGTAAAGCGCGCAAGCGACAAAGTAGAAAATTAGACATATTACACATACTGTGTGGTATGCCCTGACGGACTATGGATTTTGTCTTTAAGAAAGCTGTATCTTTATTATTTAATACTTTAAATCATCTCATCCTATCAGGAGTTGTTGATTCATCTGCATGAGAACGATAAAGTATTGTTCCATCAAGCGCACTCATCGTTAGTATTGATTTATGCCCCAAATCATAATTCATTTGATAGTTCTCATCAAGTGCTGCATACATATCTCCTTGCTCCGGGTAATCTTTATCAAAGCTGGTAATCTCGTAACCATAGAAATCCCAAACAGGCATCAAAATCATTTGTCCTTCATAATCATCTCCAAAGCTTACTCTGTAACTAAGCTTGATTTCGTCAACATGCAATTCTCTGTTGAGTACATTACCTTCATATCCGCATGGTGAACAGTAAGCATTTGATAGTATTTTTTCTTTAAAAACATTTATTATTTCCTCAAAATCCATAAGCTTTACACCCTCAGTCAGCATTTCTATTTCAGATTTCTTAGCATCAATATCAACCAATACCACGCCGCTGTCATCCACCCCAACTGTCACTTCTGCAACAGGCCATTCAGGTGTTGTTAGTGAATATTGATTCCAGCCTTCATCTGATAATCCTCCTGTCCAATAAGCAAAATCTATAGGAATTCCACCGATTGTTCGTGTAAATGAAAATGAGTAGAATTCAGGCATTTTATCTCCTTCCATACGGCTTCTGTCATAAATTGCGGAAGAATGAACCTGTGCAATATCCAAATAGTCAAATCCCATATCATTTACAAGATTTCGAGCAATTTGAGCTGCATCTTCTTGAGTGATTGTAAGTTTGAAAAATTCCTTACCTTCATAAATTATAGCTTTGCCTGTTAAGCCATCATCACCTCCGGTATTTTTGAATCTGACTTTGCCTCTGTCTTGATCAATTTCTAATCTTGCAGGAACTTTTTTCCCCAAGGCAATAAGTGAAACATCATTTATAGAGGATACTTCGACTGAATTTCCAATAAGTGTTTTAATTATTGTATCAAAATAACCATCGGTAATTTCCTCTGGAATGAGTTCATAAATCCCCCATGTATCGGTAGGTAGATAAGGTGTTGCATCAACAAATACATCCGTTTTACCATCTTCCGAATGATATTCTTCTTGCCATCTATCAGGTGATAGATAGGTATAGATGGTGCTATCTTCAAATGCTGTTTCCTTATCATCAGACTGACTAGACAAATCTTTTTGAACATTACTGTCTTCTTCAATAGGTTTATTATTATCGTAAACAGGCAAGCACGCTGTGGTAACTCCCCCTAAAATCATTACAACTACAACCAAAATGGAGATAGGAAGTATCATACAGCTTCTTGTTACACGGGCAATATCTACAAACATTTCTGCAATTTTATCTTTCATATCATTCTTATCCTTTATATAACATATATTTGCATTTTCTTCTTTTTGCTATTATAGTCTTATAAGGGA
>JAGLOK010000042.1 GCA_023139005.1 Clostridiales bacterium
AAGCCATCATCATTAATTCATCTTCATCGAGAGCATCATCTTTTTCAATTGCGATAATACCTTTTGTGTCAAACATCCATCCAACACAGCCGGTAGCTCCAAGGTTACCATAATATTTATCGAATACATGACGTATATCCGCTGCGGTTCTATTTTTATTTTCTGTCATTGCATCCACGATGAATGCGACGCCTGCTGGACCATAACCCTCATAAACCATCTCTTCATAGTTTACACCATCAATGTTTCCTGCTGCTTTATCTATGCTTCTTTGTATATTATCATTGGGTAAGTTTGCAGCCTTAGCCTTTGCGATTACATCACGAAGCTTTGCATTTTGGTCCGGGTCTCCCCCACCCTCTTTGACAGCGACCATAATCTCTCTACCTAGTTTTGTGAAAATCTTACCTTTTTTCGCATCACTTTTGCCTTTTTTATGCTTTATATTGTCCCATTTTGAATGTCCTGCCATAAGCGCCTCCACTATCTAAATGAATTTAAAATAATGATAGCATAATCTGATTTCTATATCAATTATTTAGTAGTCAAGCTTACCATTATTGTTGATTCTAATAGATTGTATATTTTGTAAACTATATTTATAATTCTTTTAATAACGACTGTATTAGTTTATAATATACAAAAGTAAAATCATAGATAAGGAGTTTGTGCAATTTTGAATAAGAAAAAGCCAAACAACCGTAATCGGACAAAAAGAAGATATGTACCTACTTCAGGTACTGTAAATACAACACAAAAAAGTATTACTGTCTCAATCAAGAAGTTTTTTATGAAAGTCGGTCAATTTTTTGCTGATGTTTATCGTAGATATGATGCTTTTGTTAAACGCATTTTGAAGTTGGATGATGATACTCAAGTTGAAGAAAGCAATGAGAGGATAGATACTCTTTCTGACTTTACACGCACAAGGAAACCAGTAACAGACACAGATAGCAGTGAAAAGCCACTAGCAGTAGATGAGTCAGATACAAAGGACTTTACCATAGTTCCTCCATATCTTCAGCAAAAAGAATATGCAGATGAAGTACTTAAGACTATGATTGATGATCCGCAAAATGAACATCATCACCTTGCTAGTATATTCAAAAAAAGGCAAAAGCACAGAAGTTTTACAATATCCATACTCTTGGGAGTTCTCAAGCTTAGTGTTGTACTTATGCTCGTTCTTGGACTTTCAAGTCTTGGCGTGGTTCAAGGAATTGCAAATGCATATGTAGACACTACTCCAGCGCTTGATTTAGACAAAATTGAAATCCAAGATGAAACATCTTTTATATATGACGGTAACGGCAATATGGTCACAAGTTTCGTGGGGCTTGAAAATAGAATATCAGCACCCATTGATGAAATTCCCAAAATGCTTCAATATGCATTTATCGCAACAGAGGATGAAAGATTCTATACACATAACGGCATAGATCTCAAGAGAATCGTAGGCGCATTCTTCAACAACATCCGAAAAGACACCACACATGGTGGCTCTACGATAACGCAACAACTTATTAAGCTAAGGTTGTTGAGTCGCGAACAAACATACAAGAGAAAATTGCAAGAGGCATACCTTGCCATGGAGCTTGAAAAGCAATACAACAAAGATCAAATTCTT
>JAGLOK010000043.1 GCA_023139005.1 Clostridiales bacterium
TACTGCATTGATTGTGTATTATATTATAGCTGTTTCAGGTCGATAGTTGGATTTTCTATTGAACGTCTGTATAGTACAAATGTAGAACCCACAGAACTAACTGCTTCTGCGTTTAGTTTCTTTGCTATCTCATCACAGACTGGTCTTGCTTTATCTGTTGATGCTTGCAGTATTCTTACCTTTACAATTTCATGTATCTCTAAATATTCATCTAATTGATGAATTAAGTTTTGACCTAAGTTATCCTTTCCGATTTGAAATAACGGTTTTAAATTATTTGCAAGTCCCCGTAGTTTACTACGCTGTTTTGATGTAATCATATTTTCTCCAATAATTATTCTGTAAAGTCAAATTCCGTATCCACAAAGCGTATGGTGTCACCATCTTTCGCTCCATGTTTTCGTAAGTCATCTAGTATTCCATGCTTTTTAAGCATTCTGTGGAAATACGTCATCGAGTCATAGTCATTCACATTAACTGATGCCAAGATACGTTCTGCTAAGGACCCTTCTACAACAAACACATCCTCATCCTTATATATATCGTATGCATCTTCTACCAGTTCGTCAAGTATCTCTCCTGTGCCTTCATATATAATTGGTTCAGGCAATGTCTCCAGCATGTCAGATACAGCACTTAGAAGCTCTTTTACGCCTTCTTTAGTTACACCGGATATTGGAAACACTTTCTTTTCAGGAAGATATTCCTTGAGCATTTCTATACCTGCTTCTGCATCTGGTAGATCCATCTTGTTTGCTGCGATAATCTCAGGCTTATTGGACAGTTCTTCACTATAAGATTCTAATTCTGTGCGTATTTGATTATAGTCCTCAACTGGATCTCGTCCTTCAATTCCTGCTGCATCCAGTACATGCACCAACATCCGTGTTCTTTCGATATGACGCAAAAAATCATGACCCAAACCTACTCCTTCATGAGCATTTTCAATAAGTCCGGGGATGTCTGCCATCACAAATGTTTTATCATAGATAGAAACAACTCCAAGGTTGGGTGATAATGTTGTGAATTGATAGTTTGCTATTTTCGGTCTTGCAGCACTTACTACAGAAAGTAAAGTGGATTTCCCTACATTCGGATATCCCACCAATCCAACGTCTGCTATTGTCTTGAGCTCAAGGAGTACTTCATATTCTTTCGTATGTTGTCCGGGTTGTGCAAAGTTTGGGGATTGTCTTGTTGGTGTTGCAAATTGCGCATTTCCTTTTCCACCCTTTCCACCTTTAAGAACAACAACCTGCACTCCCGGTGTTATCATGTCTGCGATAATTGCACCAGTTTCTGCATTTTTTATAACAGTCCCAGAAGGCACTTTAATAATATAGTTATCTGCACTTGCACCGATCATGTTATTGGTGTCTCCCTTTTCGCCATCTTCTGCATAATATTTAACAGTATAACGAAAATCAAGTAGCGTTCTCATGTTTTTGTCCGTTTCAAAAATGATGTCTCCGCCTTTTCCACCATCACCACCATCAGGACCACCTTTGGGTACATACTTTTCTCTATGAAAGTTTACACAGCCTGCACCACCATTGCCGGATTTTATTTTAATTTTTACATTATCAATATACATTATTTATTTATTCCCTTGAACATACATATCCATATGTTCAGCAGCTATTTTACCAGCGCCCATTGCTTTGATTACGGTTGCAGCTCCGGTGACTGCATCACCGCCTGCATATACTCCCGGTATGGATGTTTCTCCGGTTTCTTCATTTGTAATGATTCCACCCCAGCTTTGGATTTTCAAGTCTTTTGTGTCTTCTGCCAATATCGGATTGGGGTTTGTACCGATTGCGATAATTACCATATCCGCATCAATTGTAAACTCACTACCTGCCAACGGTTTTGGTCTACGTCGACCACTATCATCAGGCTCACCCAGCTCCATCTTTATGCATTCAATTTTATCTACTCTTCCATCTTTGCCAAATACCCTTGTCGGATTGCATAATATATTGAAATCTATGCCTTCTTCGATTGCATGATGAATTTCTTCTTCTCTTGCCGGCATTTCTTCCATAGAGCGTCTGTATACGATACTCGTTTCTGCCCCCATACGCAATGCACATCGTGCAGCATCCATTGCTACGTTACCACCACCTACAACAACTGCTTTCTTTGATTGTATCACAGGCGTATGTGAATTGTCCTTATAGGCTCCCATGAGGTTAATTCGTGTTAAATATTCATTTGCAGAGTATACACCGATCAAGCTTTCCCCTTCAATATTCATAAATCGAGGAAGCCCTGCTCCACTACCTATGAAAACAGATTGATAGCTTTCTTCAAACAGTTCCTCAATACTGATTGTTTTACCTACAACCGTATTATGCTCAAACTGTACCCCTAGATCTTCTAATGCCTGTATTTCTTGTGCAACGATGTCTTTTGGAAGCCTGAATTCAGGTATACCATAGACTAACACGCCACCACTTTTATGGAATGCTTCAAATATCGTCACGACATAGCCAAGTCGTGCTAAGTCTCCTGCGCAAGTTAATCCTGCAGGACCAGCTCCGATTACGGCCATCTTAATTCCGTTTTGCTTTTCCACTTTTTTCGTTGTGACACAGTCGCACATTGCAAAGTCTGCAACGTATCTTTCAAGTCTACCGATTGCAACAGATTCACCTTTTATTGCCAAGACACATACCTCTTCGCATTGTTCTTCTTGTGGACACACTCTACCACAAACTGCAGGTAGCGAATTAGTTTCACAGATGACTTTGTGACTCAGTATGATATCACCGTCTTTGATCTTTCTAATGAATCCGGGAATGTCCACGTTCACGGGACAGCCCGCAACACAACGAGGATTCTTGCACTCAATACAACGGCTTGCTTCAATATCAGCCATTTTAGCTGTATATCCCATTGCCACTTCTTTGAAGTTATTAGCACGCTCCTTTGGGTCCTGTAAGGGCATTTCTGTTCTTGGTTTTTGGTTTGCCATAAATTTAAGCCTTTCTAATCAATTATGATATATACCTTTGCAGGCATGTTGTTCATCGTTTTCTTTTTCAATCTCTTTATATGTTTCAAGACGTCTCATAACATCATCATAGTCTACTTCATGTCCATCAAAGTCCGGACCATCAACGCATGCATATTTCACTTCACCACTTATCTTTACTCTACAGCATCCACACATTCCTGTTCCATCTACCATAATAGGGTTCAGTGATACCATGGTCTTAACGCCATACTTCTTTGTAGTTAATGACACAAACTTCATCATGATCATCGGACCGATTGCATACACTTCATCATACTCTTCACCATTATCGAGTAGCTCTTTTAGTTTATCGGTTACAAAGCCCTTTATCCCTGCAGTACCGTCATCAGTTGTAATGTATAGGTTCCTGCATCTTTGTTTTATTTCATCTTCTAAGATGATGTATTCTTTGCTTCTTGCACCGATAATGACATCCACTATGGCACCGTTTTCATGCAAATACTTCACATCAGGATATACAACTGCAGTTCCTACACCACCACCAATGCAGAGTACTTTCTTTAAGTGTTTCAGTTCAGATGCTCTGCCCAAAGGTCCAACAAAGTCTGAAAGCGTATCTCCTATTTCCATTTGAGATAGTATCCTTGTTGTCATTCCTACAACTTGGAAGATAATCGTAACACTACCTTCATCTTTATTACTATCAGATATCGTCAATGGAATTCTCTCCCCATCTTGAGTTGGACGCAGAATGACAAATTGCCCGGGTTGTGCTTTTTTCGCAATTCTTTCAGCTAGAACATCCATCTTAAAGGTAGCTGGAGCAATTGTTTCTTTTTTCAAAATTTTATACATTATTCTATACTCTTTTCGTAATATTTACACCATTTGTTGATGCTACATACTTCGCATAAAGGGGTCCGCGCTTTGCAGATAGCTCTTCCGTGCCATATCAGGTAATGATGGAATCGTGACCATTTATCTTTTGGTATTGCTTTCATTAATTGCTTTTCTACAGCAATAGGCGTTTCCCCTTCTGCTAACCCAATTCTATTTGAAACGCGAAAGACATGGGTATCTACAGCAATTGCATCTTCACCAAATGCATTAGAAAGTACCACGTTTGCAGTTTTTCTGCCTACACCACGTAGCGACATGAGCTTATTAATATCATTAGGCACGATACCCTGATAGTCACTCAATAATTGTCTACTTGTCATTACTATTGCAAGTGCTTTGTTCTTATAGACACCACAGCTTTTGATATAAGACTCCACTTGATATGGGCAAGTTTCTGAGAAAATGCTCGTA
>JAGLOK010000044.1 GCA_023139005.1 Clostridiales bacterium
ATCCTACTGTAATGGATTTACTAGATGATTGGTGTATTAGACGTAGAATGTTTCCTGTTGGGAGACTTGATAAGGACACAACAGGTCTATTACTTATTACAGACGATGGTGGACTGGCACATGACATGACATCACCTCGGCGTCATGTTGAGAAAATTTATCATGCGATAATAGATAAACCTGTATCAAAAAGTGATATTAGAGCCTTCAAAGAAGGAATGCGATTTAAAGACTTTGTTTCAGAACTTGCAAAGCTCGAGTCACTTGGAAGATTGGATGTTAATCGATACCTTGCACAAGTTACACTTACTGAAGGTAAGTATCATCAAGTCAAAAGAATGTTTGCATCCTGCGGTACAGAAGTATTGGATCTTAAACGAATCACTTTTGGAAAGCTTATACTTCCGGAGAATCTACCGGAAGGACGATGGCAAGAACTTTCCCGAGAAGAGCTAAAATCTCTGAAAATAAAAGACCCATTTTTGTA
Organism: Clostridiales bacterium; assembly: GCA_023139005.1. Lineage (GTDB taxonomy): Bacteria > Bacillota > Clostridia > Christensenellales > UMGS416 > JAGLOK01. Next base: position 488 of record JAGLOK010000044.1, read on the forward strand.
GAAAAACATTATAACCATTGATTATAGTGTTTTTTGTGGTAAAATTTTACTAGATACTTATTTAAGGAGCGATTTGTATGAAACAAGTTTGGTTTGACACAGCACTGACGTTTGAAAAGCGTACAGAAGCGTTGGTTAAGGAAATGACACTTGAAGAGAAGGTATCACAGTTGTGTCATGAATCAGTATCAATAGAACGCTTAGGCATACAAGACTACAATTGGTGGAATGAGTGTCTTCACGGTGTTGCTAGAGCGGGTATTGCTACTGTGTTTCCACAGTCTATCGGAATGGCTGCAAGCTTTAATCCGGAATTAATGTTTGAAGTTGCAACAGCTATATCAGATGAAGCAAGAGCAAAGTATCATCAAGCAGATAAAAAAGGAGATCATGGGATACACAAAGGACTCACATTCTGGTCTCCTAATGTGAATATATTTCGAGATCCTCGTTGGGGCAGAGGACATGAAACTTATGGAGAAGATCCATATCTAACATCTCGCATGGGTGTTGAGTTTTGCAAAGGGTTACAAGGTGATGATGAAAAGTATCTAAAAGTTGTAGCAACAGCAAAACATTTTGCAGTACATTCTGGCCCAGAAGCAGACAGACATGGGTTTGATGCTATTGCAAACATTAAAGACATGAAGGAAACTTATCTGCCTGCTTTTGAAGCGTGTGTCAAAGAAGCCGGTGTTTATTCTATTATGGGAGCATACAATAGAACAAATGGAGAAGCATGTTGTGCAAGTAAAACACTGCTTCAAGATTTATTGCGTGAAGATTGGGGATTTGATGGTTTTGTAGTTAGTGACTGTGGTGCGATCAAAGACATCTATCATGATCATCACTTAGTAGACACGCCTGAAGAGGCAGCTGCACTGGCTGTGAAGAATGGCTGTGAAATTAATTGCGGTCACATATATCCTCACTTAATTGAAGCGGTTGAAAAAGGTCATATAACAGAAGATGAAATTGATATTGCAATCTTTAGAGCTATGCTAGCCAGGATGAAGCTTGGAATGTTTGATCCTCCTAAAGATGTGCCATATGCATCGATACCTTTTGAAACAAATGACTGTGAAAAGCACCATGAATTATCTAAAAAAATGGCAAAAGAATCTTTGGTTTTGCTAAAAAATGATGGAATACTTCCATTGGATAAAAGTGAAGTCAAAACAATCGCAGTCATCGGTCCCAATGCAGACAACAAAGATTCGTTACTAGGAAATTATTATGGAACCCCATCAAAATCCTATACAGTTTTTGAAGGCATCAGAAATATGTTTCCAAATGAGCAAGTTGTTTTTGCACCAGGATGTTCTCTTCTAGCATCTCCAGAAACAGACAGTGACCAAAGTCCGGACTGGGGATTTGCAGAAGCAAAAGCAGTAGCAGAAAGTGCAGATGTCGTAATCTTGGTACTTGGAATGACGGCAGAGATTGAAGGAGAGGAATCCGGAGCAACAGAAGAAGGCGGAGATAAAGAAAACATAACCATGGCAGGTGTTCAGGAACAACTTATGGAGCATATTACAGATATCGAGAAACCAACGATACTTGTTAATATGACAGGTAGCTGTATTGACTTAAGAAAATCAGCACAAAAAACCAATGCGATTCTGCAAGCATGGTATCCTGGACAATTTGGTGGACTTGTTATTGCAGAAGCACTTTTTGGAGAGTTTTCTCCTTCGGGGCGGTTGCCGATTACATTTTATAATAATATGAGTGAGATTCCTGACTTTAAGGATTATTCCATGGATAACCGCACATATAAGTTCTTTGGTGGGAACCCTATGTATCCATTTGGATTCGGGCTATCATATGGAGACGTAGAATATTATGGAATAAAACTCAAGAGTGCGTCGATTAAAGTAGGTGAAGAGATGACCGTTGAAGTGACCTGCATTAATCATGGGAATATGGAGATTAAAGAAGTTATACAATTATATATTCGAGACGACAATGCATCATCACGTACTCCAAAACGAAAATTAATAGCTTTCAAAAAGGTAGATCTTCCCACAGAAGAAGAAAAAACAGTTAAGTTCACCATTACTCCAGAAGATATGGAGTTGATTACAGATCGTGGTGAACGTATTATTGAACCAGGGACTTTTACTGTGTATATTGGCGGCTTCCAACCGGACCTTCGAAGCATGAAGCTTGCAGGGTATGATTGTTTGTCGGCTAAGTATTTAGTTGAATAGGTGAATTCCGTTTGACAGATATAAAATAGTGACATAGAATAAGATAAAATTAAAAGACGATGAAAAGAAAAGTAAGTAATCAAAGATTTTGTAGAGAGCCTTGAAAGGTGGGAAGAGGTATTTTGATGATTGCTGAATATGATCTTGGAGTTGCATACCGACTAAACAGTTTTTGTTTATAGGCTATGACGTTTTCGCCCGTTAAAGCGATAGAGTATAATGTAAGATCATTTCCTTATACGTACTTGAAAAGGCTTGCCTCGTGAGACGTAAGCGAAGTTGAGGTGGTACCACGAAGTTGTTAAACTCTCGTCCTCTGAATTAATTTTCGGAGGTGAGAGTTTTTTATTTTACTTCAAGGTAAGTACTGACCGACATAATGAAATGAGGTATAAAAATGAATATACTAATTGGAGGAGCATGGGTCTATGCAAACGGCTCATTGCACATTGGACATGTTGCAGGATTATTGCCTGCGGATGTGATTGCAAGATATCACAGATTAATTGGAAACAAGGTTTGCTATGTATCAGGGAGTGATTGCCATGGTACTCCTATAACGATACGAGCAAAAAGTGAAAATAAGCTTCCATCTGAAGTTTCTGAAAAATATCATCAAGAATTTATTGAAGCATTTACATATTTGGGATTCAGTTATGATTACTATGGTAAGACTTCTGCGAACGACCATAAAAAGTTTGTTGAAGAATTTCATAGAGAATTATACAAAACCAGATATATATATGAAAAAGAAGAACCACAGGTTTTTTGCAGGCAATGTAGAAGCTTCTTATCAGACAGATTTGTAGTAGGAAAATGTCCATCTTGTGGTGAAGCTGCAAAAGGTGATCAATGTGATAGTTGTGCTACTATTCTTGAGTCCAAAGAATTGATAGAATTGAGATGCAAGGAATGCGGGGATCAACCAACTTTCATTCCTACAAGACATTTATATTTGGCAGTGACTAAACTTGAGGGTAAGTTAAAAGAATTGTTAGAAAATAATACACATTGGAGAAAAAATGCAATTGCTTTTACAAAACGCTATATTGACGAAGGATTACATGATAGAGCAATTACCAGACATATTGATTGGGGAATCGATGTTCCAAAAGAGGGATATGAAGATAAGAAAATATATATTTGGGCTGAGAATGTATTAGGATACTTATCTACATGCTATTTGTATTGCAGAGAATATAATCTTATATTTGAATCTTTTTGGGTAAATGATGCAAAGCACTATTACGTGCACGGAAAAGACAATATACCCTTTCATACTATCATATTGCCATCGTTATTATTAGCTAGTGGTAAAGATTATAATTTACCAAATAATATTATTTCGAGCGAGCACTTGACTTTGGAAGGTAATAAAATCTCTACAAGCAAAAACTGGGCGATATGGGTCAAAGATTTGATCGAGAAATATGATCCTGACTCAATAAGATACTATCTTCTTGCAAAAGGTCCTGAAAAAAGAGATGCGGATTTTTCTTGGAGAGAATTTGTTTATAGCAATAATAGTGAGTTACTTGGAGCTTATGGCAATTTTGTTAATCGAAATCTTGTATTCATTAAGAAAGCTTTTGACAGTGTAGTACCAGAAGGTGATATTGATCCTGAAATTCAAGATGAAATAATGAACTTATTTAAGGACGTTGGTGATGCTATATCAGAGGGTGAATTAAAAACTGCATTAGGTGAAATATTTTGTTTCATCAGAAGTGCAAATAAATATTTTGACGAACAAAAACCTTGGATAACTGTGAAAGAAGATAGTGAAAAATGTCAGAATACATTATTTAATTGTGTTTATGTTATTTGTAATCTTGCAGTCTTACTTGAGCCCTTCTTGCCCTTTTCTTCTGCAAAGATAATAAGTTGGTTTAAACTTAAAAGAGTTTGGCGGGAGCAAATCATAAAAGCTGGATTTGTAGTTCCTGAACCTGAAATATTATTTGAAAGGTTAAGCAAAGAATTAATATTAGAGGAAGTTGAAAAGCTAAAAGCTAGTAAAAAAGATGAGGAGGAAAAATGATGGATAAAAATATTGCATACTGTGGTCTATATTGCTGTGATTGTATTCGGTACAAAAATAACGTAATAGAAATACCTAAGAAACTAAAACATGCCATTATAAAGGAAGAATTTGAAAAGTATATTTATGTGAAATCCAAGTTCAATAAAGAGCTCAATAACTTTGATCAGTTTATGCAGATGCTAGATCATATCATTGCACTTGAATGTAACAATCCATGTAGAGAAGGTAGTGGATGTTCAGCTTTTGACTGCGAGATATTAGAATGCTGTAAAGAGAAAGGATATAGTGGTTGCTGGGAATGTGAAGAGTTGGATAAGTGCAAAAAGTTTACATTCTTAGCTATTTTTCATGGTGATAACACAAAAGCAAACTGCAGACTTGTGAAGGACAAGGGAATGAGAGAGTTTCGTAAAAGTAGAAATGATTTTATCATTTGGTAGAAAAAAATGCAAAAACTACAGACCGAAGCACAATGTCTGTAGTTTTTATTGTTATAGCTAAAAGTTCTTTATTATTGAGTATTCACCTGCACAACATATCATTTATTTGTTCAATTGATCCTGCGCCTACTGTGAGTATCATATCACCTTTTCTTGAAATTGTATTGGCATACGATGCTGCTTCCTCAAAAGAAGGCAGATAACATACAGATTTAACCTTACCGTGTTTCTTTATAGCAGAGCAAAGATCTCTGGAGTGGATTTCTCCTTTGTCAACTTCTCGCGCAGAATAAATATCAACTATAACCACATGATCAGCAGAATCAAAGCTTTGAGAAAATTCATTGAGCAATGCTTTGGTTCGTGTATATGTATGTGGCTGGAATATGCAAATCACGTTTTTTTTTGCGCGTGCCTTTGCACTCTGGAGTGAGGCAATTACTTCAACTGGATGATGCGCATAATCGTGATAAATATCGGCGTTGTTTTTGTTTCTGCCAATGAACTCAAAACGTCTTTTTGCACCATGATAGTTTGAAACCTGATTTTTCGCACATCGAATATCAGTGCCACAAACAATACTTGCTACAATAGCAGCTAAAGCATTATATACATTGTGTCTTCCCGGAACGTTAAGAACAATGCTTCCATAATTTTTGTTATCAAAATAGAGATCAAAATCACAACAACCGTCTTCTCTATCAATAATATTACTGGCATAGTATGTATTGCTTGAATTTAATCCAAAAGTAATCATCTCACAATTTCTTGCTTTACTCGCTTCGAGTGTATTTTTATCATCTCCATTTGCGATGAGTATGCCATCGACAGGAAGTTTGGATATATATTTCGAGTAAGATGAGATGATATGGGTTAAGTTTTTGAAATAATCAAGATGATCACGATCGATATTCAATATGATTTCAACATTAGGACTGAGACTTAAGAAGTTATCCTTGTATTCACATGCTTCTGCAACAAATACGTCGTCTGTTCCTACGTGTGTTGCACCACCCAGAATCTCCAGCTCACTTCCATTGTGAACAGTGGGATTCATACCACAACCGACTAAAATTGTTGCCAGCATAGAGGTGCATGTTGTTTTGCCATGCATACCGGAAACTCCAATTGATAGCTTGTATCCGTCCATGAACTGGTTTAATAGTTCAATGCGTTCCATAACAGGAATCTGAGCTTCAAGCACACCACGAAGTTCTTCGTTTTCTTTTGAAATTGCAGAAGTTTTGATAACCAGAGAGGCACCTTTGTGTTGCCCATATTTTTGTCCGATAAATACTTTTGCTCCGAGTGAAGTGAGCTTCTTTGTAAGGCTAGATTCTGTTGCATCTGACCCAGACACACTATATCCCCTTCCGAGCAATATTTCAGCTAACCCAGACATTGATATGCCACCGATACCGATGAAGTGTACTTGTTTATCTTTAAAATCTCTTATATGCATTTAATAACCTTTCAGGCGACATTTATAACGTTGTGAATTTAACATTTAATAATGATAAGTATATCACACAAAGAATAATCATAAAATACAAAAAAAGCATCGATTATAATGGTTGAATAAAACCTGCAAAATTTGATATAATTATATTATTCAAAAAAATAAACATGATAGGTGAGATATGAGTTATAAGGAAAAATACCAAGAGTGGCTAGAAGACCCCATATTAAGCAAAGAGCAAAAAGATGAACTATTGTCTCTGAAAGATGAAAACGAGATAGTAGATCGGTTTTATACAGAACTTAAATTCGGTACTGCAGGTATGCGAGGGATTGTTGGTATGGGTGAAAACCGTATGAACATATATACAGTAGGTAAAGCAACTAGCGCATTTGCAAAAACATTACTCGATATTGGTGATTGGGTGAAAAATGCGGGAGTTGTCATCGCTTACGATTGCAGAAACATGTCCTATGAGTTTGCACATCGCGCAGCAGGTGTGCTAAATGCATATGGTATAGAAGTACATATGTATGATGGCATACATCCTGTACCTATGGTTTCATTTGCTATACGTCATTTTAGATGTGCTGCAGGAATCATGATAACAGCAAGTCATAATCCAAAAGAATACAATGGATATAAAGTGTATGGCAGTAATGGAGCACAACTAGAACCTGAGAATGCAGAGAAGGTAACGAGCTATTTCAGCCAAATTGAGGGACTTGAGGTTCCTTTCGAGGATATAAATATTACGAAAGAATCAAGACTTTTTGAAATAATTGATAGTAGTGTAGAAGATGTGTATATTGACAAAGTCCTTGGACTCTTACAAAGAAAAAATATATTTGATGAAGTTAAAGATGATTTCTCTATCGTATATACACCACTACATGGTGCAGGAGCAGGCCCTGTGGTACATGTATTGAACAGAGCAGGAATCAAAGGACTTGCAGTTGTTGAAAGTCAAATGATGCCGGACAGTAGCTTTTCAACAGTGCGATCTCCAAATCCTGAGGAGACAGATGCACTTGAAAGAGCCATATTATTGGCAAAAGAGAAGAATGCAGACCTTGTCATGGCAACTGATCCAGACTGTGATCGACTGGGTGCGGCGATACGGAAAAAGGATGGAACATTTCTGACACTCACAGGAAATGAAATTGGTATATTACTTCTTAATTATACGCTTTTGTCAAAACATGAAAATGGAACAATGCCAAAGAACCCAGCTGTAATAACTACAATAGTAACATCAAAAATGACAGGAGCACTGTGTGAAAGCTACGATGTAGAATGCTTTGAAACGTTAACGGGTTTCAAGTTTATCTGTGGTGTAATGGAGGATTTGGAAGCTGAGGGGATCTATGAATATGTATTCGGATTTGAAGAAAGTCATGGATACTTACCTGGTGATTTTGTGAGAGACAAAGATGGTGTACAAGCTTGTCTTGTAATGGCAGAGATGGCAGCGTGGTATAAAAAAAGAGGAATAACTCCCTATGATGGTTTACAAGAAATATACCAAAAACTAGGGTTTTATGGTGAAAAAACAGTATCTTTTAGATTTGAAGGAAGCCAAGGTGTAGAGACTATGCAAGAGATTATGGATAACCTAAGAGAAAATATGCCAACAGAGGTAAATGGACTCAAGGTACTCAAGGTACAAGATTATCTAATATCA
>JAGLOK010000045.1 GCA_023139005.1 Clostridiales bacterium
TTGCTATTATAGTCTTATAAGGGATTTTTTTCAAGCATCAACAAATCACGTAAATATTCACACACTCCCATACAACAAGAGCCACCAAATAGGCAGCTCTCTCTGAATAAGCATTATAAAACTCAAATTTTTATTATTCTATGATCGTTCCATCAATTGCGTTAATAGTCATTATAGGCTGATGACCGTATATAAAACGATGGATATGAAGTGCATATTCATCATCATCTCTATTCTCTAAATATTCTTGCGCGTTAAACTCACTGATTACTTCCCCAAAGACATGCCATACAGGAATTATAAGAACTTGTCCTTCATATTCTCCGCCTTCAACATACATTCTACTCATCACAATCTCATCGACTAATATCGTATTATTAGAAGTATTGTCAGGTATCTCATAGTTTCCAACTTGGTATACATTCTTCTTGAATATATTCATTACTTCATCAAATTCAATAAGCTCTATTCCACGTGATATCCAATGCGTTTTTGAAGGAAGAGCCAATTTTTCTGCTAAAATGATACCACTCTTATCCGCTACCATATAGGTGTCTATAGTGGGCCAAATGCTGTTTTTGTTGCAGTTATCTACCCAATCTTCATAATCTATCTTGTACAATTCACTATCTGCAAGCAGAATAGGAAAATCATCATAAGAATTGTATCTACTATGCATTGTTGCAAAAGAGTAGCATTCATCGCTGATTAATTTTTGTCCATCATACACATTTAGATAGACACCTCGTGAAGAACTGTTCGGATTATATCCTATTGACTCCTGAAAGTCATCATACATATCAACAACTTTATCTTGTAGTGGGCGCTTTCCTTTGTTTTCGTCCGACAAGGGCTTCGGTGGGTTTTGCCTTAAGACAAGATTTTGAGCTCCTGAATTTTCAAAACGAAATGTTCCATGTTTTTTATCTAATACTATAGTGGCAAATGTAGCTTTACCCAAGTCAACCTCACCTACATTATTTGTGATAGTATAGATTTCCTCATATGGTTTATTTGATTCAGTAAATTCGAATAATTTATCTATGGCAATATAACCAAGCGCATCAACATATGTATTGAACTCAAATTTTACAGGATTACGAATTGTTTCTCTCAATCCTTTTTTTCTAATTTCAATCTGTTCTATGTATAGAGATTCTATGTCACCTTGATTTACCATACCATATTCATTAAAACTTAACTTTGAAGAAAGTTTCTCAATTTCCTCCTGAACTTCTGCTTTGGTTCTTTCAATGTTTTTATGGTAAATTTTGTTGTCTCCAATCAAATATGTAATGATGTTATCGATATATTCTTGATCAACATTCTGTGGGATAACCTCATACAAACTATTTGAGACACTAGAGGTATTTATTCTTGCATTGATATAAACGTCTGTTTTTCTGAAAACATTTTTTATTTCGTCCTCCCATGTTTCAGGCACATCATACTGATGTATTTCTTTATCATCTTTTATCTTCTCAATACGTTCCTTGCTCAATATCCTTGTGCTGACATCATTTATGCCCTGTGGAACACATGCTGTGGTAAAGCCTGCAAATATCATCACGACTGCGAGTATACAAGAGATAGTGATTGCAGTTTTTGATTTTTTATGCGGTTTAATCATTCGCGTAATCCTTTCTTTAATTGCATCGGCGTTGTCACAAAATGAAACAGTCACAGGAAGTGATATGTTATTTTTGGATACACGCACAACATCGACAAGTATTTGTGAATACGTATATCGCATATCGTGATTTCCTTCATCGACTACCATCCGGTCACATGCGATCTCTACATTTTCTTGAAACAATTTGAACGCTAAATATACTAAAGGATTAAACCAATGAATGACTTTTGCAACAAGCCAAATATAGTTGAACAATATATCGTGACGTTTAATGTGACACAGTTCATGCGTTAATACATATTCCATGTCTTTATTATGCATCGATTGTATGGTTGCTTTTGGTATTAACAAGCATGGTTTGAAGTATCCAAATATCATCGGAACATCAATCTGGTTGCACTCAAATATACGAATATCTCTTTTGATACGCAGACTTTTTAATTGTCTTCCGACAATTTCTAAAATATTGCGATCCTGAACTATACTGCACTTTTCTAATGTTTTATTAAACAATATGATCTTTCTAGTAGCGTTTAGTATCATAAATAGTGCTCCTGTAGCCCAAAATGCAAACAATATGCTCCACACGGAAACGCTTATCCCTTGATTTATCAGTGCAGCAGCAGGTACATTGATATCCATATTGTCATCAAGAACAGCAATCTCATTTATACCTATCACAGGAGAAACATCATTGCCAGCACGCACATCTTTGTCATTTGCAGTATCTGATGTTTTCACAGTTTCTGCACTTTCTACATCTATTGTATTCGTCATTGTATTATCCTGCACAGCACTTTCTGATACTGTTGCTTTCGTTGTAGGAGAACTCTCCACTTCAAATAAATGTATAGGCGATTGTATGGTCAATGGCATGCACAAACGAAAAAGCACCACCATCCAAAGTATGGCCATGACACCGATATGCATACGCTTTGCAAATACACTCTTTATCATAATAACAACAAAGATCATGAAACTTGCAAAAATGGATATTTGAAATAATGTACTCATGAAGCTATTCATCGCGATTCTCCTTTGCACGAAGCTCATGGATTAGTTTTTCCAGGTCATCGAGTTCTTTGTTGGAAATGTTTTCAGTCTTTGCAATCCCCGCCACCATGTGCGCGAGATTATCATAATGTTTGTTGAAAAATCTTCCCGCTCTATCGGACAAGTATTCTTCTTTTGAAACAATGGGATAGTACATGAAGAAACGTTTCTTCTCCTCTTTTGCACCCACCAGTTTCTTATCCATCAAACGCTTTAGGTAGGTACGCACAGTCTGCCGTGTCCAGCCTAGCGTCTTGTCCACTTCCTTGACAATATACGCGCTGGATACTTCCTTTTCTTCCCACAGTATCTCCATAATGATGCTGTCCGCATCCGATAGTATTGGATAATTGCCCATAGATAATACCTCCGTTTATGCGACGTATCATTTACGTCTACTAATAGACTACACCATTACGTCTAGTATGTCAAATTTTTGAAATGTATCCTTTTGTTAACCTTTTTTCAAAGCAACAAAAAGAGCCATCTATCGACAGCTCTCATTCATATATCTTATATGCTTTGCTCTAGCAGCACCCTTCCTCGCCGCAACCGCAACCATCATCATCGCAGTCACAATCGTCGTCGTCACATCCACAGTCATCCCCGCAACCGCACTCATGAGTGTGCTCTTCGCCCTTACAGCATCCACACGAATGTGCACTGTCATTGACACAGTCAGGTATAAACTCTGCCAGCAATTCGTCAATCTTGTCATCATCACTTTCAGGGCATGCAATGTTATCAATCAAGCTCCAGCACTCAAGATGTACGATGCTTTGTTTATGTTCAATCTTCTGTAGTGGAGATAAGCTCTCCATCTCCAGCATAAAGTCATTGGTGAATGTCTCATAATTCATGCCACCATCTGGATAGTCAGCACCTTGAGAATATTGAAACTTTTTAACAAATGCCATACCCTCATAAAAGTACGCTGCCCACCCCAGTGGATTGGTTATTCCGAACTTAAAGCTTCCATCGTATCCCACTACTGACTTGAGTGTAATGTAGCGCTCTCCCCACCAAACACGAGGATCATTCATCTTTGAATATGGCCAAATCCCTAACCATCCATTTGCCAATAATCCCGTATCTTCGCGATTAACCGGCACAACTTCCATACCACCTGGTGCCATCACAGACATAGCCCATGCAGCGAGTTCTACCGGCCATAGGTTGTTATTTGTGATGCAATGCTTGATTGCAACATTCGTGCCTATTTCTTCAAGCATAACAAACATTTCTTTTCGAAGACCGGTTCCCTTTTCAAGGTTTCCGATGATGTGTACTCCACCTGTAATCTGCTTATATTCGATAGGTTCATTATCAGGCTCATAGGTCAATACATCATGCTCTGGAGACATCCATATTCTATGCCCACCGAGTATCTTCCATCCTGTTTTCTCATATGTTTCATCAATCTTATTGCAAAACATGTTTGCTTTTCCGGTGAGCCCATATCGAATTACACGAGGACCCATATCCAGCGTAATTACAACCTCGACCTTCCCATTGGATATCTCAACACATCTTCCAAATGCACCAAATTCGATTTCTTTGATCTTAATATTTGTCATGTTTCCTCCACTCATATACACCTTTTATTACACTAACTAGTTACTAATGATTATTCTATCAACTTATATAACAACTTACAATATCAATATGATATATGATCTCAACATACTAAACAATTGAATCAACAAGTTCATACTATATATGTCATTTGCATAATACTCATTACTGATTTAAAATGAAACTATACAAAAGTTTGCAGGGGGTACTATCATGACAGATAATAAAGATATTGTTGAATTTGTAGCAGATAACGGAGACGTTATACAATTCGAAGTTGTTGATTACTTCTTGTTTGACGGAGAAGAGTATGTGATTCTTGCTGATCTAGGTAATGGATCTGAAGAAGTAAATGATGAAGATAAAGTTGATGTGTTCATCATGAAAGTAGTCGTTATAGATGATGACAACGAGGAGTTTGTAATGATACCTCCTGAGGTTGAAGATAAGGTACTAGACTTTGCAGGAAAATTACTAAAAGGCGAATTACCTAACGAGGATGAAATCCTCTAAACAGTTTTACTTGAAAAGCACAATATTATTATCTATATTACATAATTATAAAAATATTTACTTCGCTTTAACTAAATTATCTTGTATCCTAGCAATAACTTTATTATGATTTACAATTAGTATATAATAACTAGATAGTTGTTTACTATATTTTTTATGCTAGCAAAATGAGCTTAACATTGTGCTTCAGATAAAAATAATGGTTAGCAAGAAAGAGACAATATATGACGTTACAAAGCTACTCTATAATAAATGCATATCTAATATTATTCATTGTTATTGGATTGATTCTTCCCGCATTAATTATCTATTTCAATTCATCATACAAAAACTACTTTGCTTTGATAATCTCTGCAATTACTTTTGGAGTTTTATATTTTGCTATTGGGTGGAATATAATTATTTTATTACCTCTCATAATTTCAATTCTACTGTCAGGTTTTCTAGGCAGCTATTTGAGACAAAATGAAATAGGGTTTTGGCAAGGCATGGGATATCTTATTGCTACAGAACTCATCGGTATTATGTTAGGTATGATAATTATATATTTCTCATATGGAAGGCAAGATATAATTGAACTTATAATTCAAGGTTTTAAATCTGCATACTCAAGTACTACCACAAATGATATTATTGTAGATGCGCAACTAAATGTATTGACTATATTGGCTATGATGACTCCAGACAATGCTTTGACCTCCATAGATACAGTTGCATCTATGGGAATAACGGAAAAGATTGAAACAATCATCCCACTATTCAAAGAATCGCTAGCAAGTCTTCTTCCTTCATTTATTATGGGTTATGGTCTAATTAGTGGAATTTCAGCCTGGTGGATTTCATCATTGTTATTTGCAAGACGTGTTCGTCAAGACAAACAATTAAAAGGAATAAAAAACTTCAATCCCCCACCTGTCCTTAGCTCTTGGAAAGCCCCAAGATGGTTGACAAATATAATGCTATTACTACTCTTCAGTGCTATGATTATCCAATTAGCTAGCATTGCAATACTTCAAAGTGCAGCTATTGCTATTCAAAATGTTGTTATCATAGTTATATCATTACAAGGTCTTGCAGTAATTAACTGGTGGCTGAAAAGAAAAAAAGTGAATCATATCATTATTATTGTTATAAGCAGTATTTCTGTAATATTCCTTAGCTTCACATTACCATGGATTGGTTTAGCTGATATCATTTTCTCCGTTCGTACTTTAGATAGACACAAAGAAATAATAAATAAAAATATTAAGAATCAAACAAGCGAACAAGGGAATCCATCTAATATCAATAATGATAAAAATAACGAGAACAATAGTACTAACAATGAGAAAGATGCCAATGATGATTCAACTGAAAGCGAGGAGAAATAATGAAAGTCATTTTACTAAAAGATGTTAAAGGTAGTGGTAAGCAGGGAGATGTCATCAATGTATCCGATGGGTATGCAAGAAATTTTCTTCTTCCCAAAAATCTTGCAAAAGCTGCAACAAATACCGCAGTGAATGAAATAAACAAACAAAAAGAAAGTTTAAGGATAAAAGAAGAAGAACAGAAAGCAAAAGCAGAAAAGCTAGCTTCTGGAATAGAAGAAATGACCGTCACCATATATGTAAAGACAGGGGAAGGTGACAGGCTTTTTGGTTCTGTTTCTACATCAGATATTGCACAAGCTCTAAAAAAAGAATATGATATTGAAGTAGATAAAAAGAAGATTACACTTACCGATCACATCAAGTTGATTGGTGAATACGAGTGCAAGGTAAAGCTTTATGCTAATGTTTCAGCAAATTTAAAAGTAATAATTGCCAAGAAGAATAAATAAGAAAGGTTTAGCTATGAGTCAACAAAACATTGCTGGCGGACGCATACCACCACACAATTTAGATGCAGAAAAGTCATTGTTAGGTGCAATGATACTCTCGCAAAAGGCTGCTTCTCAAGGGATTGAAAGGCTAAATTCTGAAGACTTCTATCTTGGAGCACATGCTAGAATATTTGAGTCAATGATAGAACTTGCTGCCAAGGGAAATTCAATCGACCTTATCACATTAAGCGATAGACTTGAAACTGATGGTGCACTTGAAGCTGTTGGTGGTCCATCTTATGTTGCCGAACTATCACAGTTTGTACCTACAGCATCCAACATGCAGCAATACATAAACATTGTTAAGTCTGACTCTACACTACGAAGATTAATAGAGGCATCCGGAGAAATAACTGATGAATGTTATGAGGATACCCTTGAGCTGTCTCAAATACTCGCAGGTGCAGAAAAAAGAATATTTGACATATCGCAAAAAGAAAATAAGCGCTCATTTGTTAATATGAAGCAAGGTGTTTCTGAGACTCTTAAAACCATTGAAGAGCGTTATGCTAATCCAAGTGCTGTAACGGGATTGAAAAGTGGATTTCCAACAATGGATAAGCGTTTGACAGGATTTCAACCTGGACAACTAATACTTATTGCAGCTCGACCAAGTATGGGTAAAACAGCCCTGATGCTTGACATTGCACAACAAACAGCCAGGTTAAATGATGATGCAAAGATAGCAGTTTTTCAACTCGAGATGCCCTATGAGCATTTGATTGAGAGAATGATTTCAGGAATTGGAAGTATACCATTGCAAAACATTCGTACTGGAAGACTTACTGATAAAAATTGGGATACATTGAATGAAACAGCAGATACATTAAGTGACTGCAAAATATTTATTGACGATTCTTCTGGAGTTACTGTAATGGAAATGTTATCAAAATGTAGAAGATTAAAAATCGAGCATGGTCTTTCTTTGGTTATTATTGATTATCTGCAACTCATGTCTTCTGTAGGCAAAAGACAAAGTGAGTCACGACAACAAGAAGTTTCATCTATTACTCGCGCTTTGAAGTTAATGGCTCGTGAACTTGAAGTTCCTGTTATACTTGGGTCCCAATTGTCCCGTGCACCTGAACAACGCGTTGACCATCATCCAATGTTGTCTGACCTTAGAGAATCTGGTGCGATTGAACAAGACGCTGATATTGTTATGTTTATCTATCGTGATGACTATTATAAGCAAAAAGAAGGAAGAACAGATGAAATAACAAACATTGCAGAAATAATGATTGCAAAACAACGCAATGGTCCAACAGGTACAGTTGAACTATCTTGGGACGCTGAGAATGCATCGTTCCGTGACATTACAACTGTTTATGATTAATCACTAATTCTACTTATATCTTGTAGATAGACTGCTAATAATATATCACTGGAGGCACTCTTTAAGAGTGCTTTTCCTTGACGATATATGAATATTATTATACAATGGTGATAATATATTGTAATGTAAATGTAACATTTGTTTATTAGTGTAAAATAATAAGAAACGAGGATTTTCCATATGTGGGGAACTCAAGATATTGGTATTGATTTAGGAACAGCCAGCGTTCTAGTTTATGTAAAAGGACGTGGTATTGTTTTAAGAGAGCCATCTGTTGTGGCAGTAGATGAAAGAACAGGAAGAACTCTTGCAGTTGGCGAGGAAGCAAGACGAATGCTTGGGCGAACACCTGGAACAATAAAAGCAATTCGTCCACTTCGCGATGGTGTAATTTCTGATTATCATGTAACAGAAACTATGTTGCGTTATTTCCTAGACAAAGTTGTTGGAAAAAAATTCTTCTTTAAGCCACGTGTTGTAGTCTGCGTTCCCTCTGGAGTTACAGAAGTTGAAAAGCGTTCTGTAATAGAAGCTACTGAAGATGCAGGAGCTAGAGAAGTTGATTTGATAGAAGAGCCTATAGCTGCTGCAATTGGAGCAGGCATTGATATTTCCCGTCCTTATGGTTCCATGATTGTAGACATCGGTGGTGGAACTACAGATATAGCAGTTATATCACTTAACAGTACAGTAGTGTCCTCATCTATCAAGCTTGCAGGTGACAAATTTGATGAAGCGATTATTCGTTATATGAGAAAAAAACACAATCTACTAATAGGCGAAAGAACAGCTGAAGATTTGAAAATAAACATCGGCGCAGCATTTCCACGAAAAGAGACTATATTTATGGAAGTAACAGGACGAAACCTTGTATCAGGGCTTCCGAAAACAGTAAATGTAGGATCAGATGAAATGATTGAAGCACTCGACGAACCAGTACAAGCAGTACTTGAAGCAGTTCATGATGTATTGGAACGTACTCCACCTGAGATATCATCTGACATATTTGATCGTGGTATCGTAATGACAGGTGGTGGTTCGTTATTGTATGGACTTGATATGAGAATACAACAATATACTCGCGTTCCATGCTTTGTCGCAGAAGATGCAGTATCTTGTGTTGCTATCGGAACAGGAAAAGCACTTGAAAATATTGATGCGCTGAAAAAGCATAATGCATTGTTTACTACTTCTAGAAGAGGTAGTCACCAAAGAAATATTTAATACGTTTTTACCCTATATACTTGTATATAGGGTTTTCTATGCTCATATTAGTACGGTGGAGGAAATAATGATAGGAAATGCTGCATTCCATATATCAAAAAAAAGTGTTCGCATCGCAGGAGATTACATAATGGAATATGGTAGAGATATTGAGAAAATAATCTATCAATACCATTTTGCAAAAGAATCTGCTGCAAATGTTATCACAATTCTCGAAGACTATTGCAATGAAGATGGTGGAATTAGTCGTCTTGAAATTGATAGTATATATACAGGTTCGATGCCTATTAACTGTGCATGCTTTTTTTCAATAGTTCATTGTCTTAAGATAAAGAACGAATTTAAAGCTATAAAAGATACTTTGCATTATTTAGAGAAAACTGTCAATGAGAATGGTTCTTGGTATAGCATGGTTCCAGAAGCAAGCACAATACCCCATGCAATTTGGTTGAATTGTAGCGATCAATCATATCAAGATTTTAATTTTCATCCAACATGTGAAATAATAGGCTATTTATATCATTTTGGTGGTGGTGATTTCAGATCTATTTCGAAAACCCTTTTGGATAATTTGTACGAAAATCTTCTCTCTCAACCACTTGGCAAACTGCAAAGAGATGATTTGATAAGTCTTATGAAGATGTGTCGATTAATTTCAGACATATTAGCAGAAAGATTCATATCACTTCTTGAACCACATTTGAAAGAAGCGCTAGTAACAGATCAAAATCAATGGAGCAATCATGTTCTTACACCTCTATCAATATTCACTTCCCCACTCGATCCCCTCTATCATTCGTTCGAACATGAAATCACATTGAATCTTGATTATGATATTATGCATCAGAATGATATGGGATACTGGACACAGAATTGGGACTGGGGGCAATATAACAAAGAGTTTGAATCTCTCAAAAGTCAAATAACCGCAAACTATACTCTAAATAAATTAATTATACTAAAGAACTTCAAAAGGATAACGAGTGCTGGTTGATTCTCTAATGCTTAGAATTGTTTATATAAATATTTCACATCTTCAATAACTGACCATCCAATCGACTCCCAAAATTCTCGTGAACCTGGATTATTTATATTGATAAACAAGAAACCTGTTGAGATTCCTATATTCTTTTATTGCGTTATTGAGCACTTTACCATTTTTCGTCCAATACCTTCATTTCTATATTCATTATTCACAGCAGTATGATATAAAGAACCTCTTCTACCATCATGTCCACACATCAATGCCCCAACTAGCTTGTTATCTTCAATATATGCAACGGAGCTGAAGCTAGGATTCCTTATTATATATTTCTTAATACATTCTTTAGTATCAAATTCTACAGAAAATCCTTTATTGAAAGAGACTTTCCATAACTCCAAAGCATCATCTATGTCAATTTCAAGCATTTCACGAATAATTATTTCATTGATCATCTTTGACTACCTTTTCAAAATCAGAATCTTCTATAATATGCCATGGAGTCATATCATCAGGTCGTCTACTATTGTTTTTCCACAAATTATAATTATGCGTTTTGCGCAAAGCGAGCAACATATTCTTTTCAGGATCGGTGGAAACTTTTTGAAAGCTTTTAATCAGCTCTCTCATATTATCTCGATTAGTCAATCCGTTTGCTGGACATTTGCTTTTTGTTACAGGTAGATTAAGTTTTCTTACCTCACTGAGTATTTCTTTTTCAGGTACAAATAACATTGGTCTTATTTGCTCTATATCTGCCCTATCCATCCAAGTAATCGGGGATAAAGTTGATATTCTTCCCTCAAATAATAATGACATCATAAATGTTTGTAGCGCATCATCTCTATGATGACCTAGTGCTATTTTATTGCAGTTGTTTTCTTTGCACCACTTGTGAATTGCTCCGCGCCTCATAGTAGAGCATAGTGAACAAGGATTTTTCTCTTTTCTTCCTTCAAAAACTATCTTTGTAATTTGTGTGTGAATGACATGGTATTCAATCTCCCATTTTTCACATAGCTTTCTTATTGGCTCTGCATTGAATGGATTGTCTTGATCCAAATCTACCGTTACAGCCTTTATATTGAACTTGCTTTTCGCAAAGTATCTGTATAGACGCAAAGCATTAAGTAGCATTATAGAGTCTTTTCCCCCAGAAATACCTACTGCTATGTTATCTCCATCTTTGATTAGATTAAATTCTTCATCGCATTTGCGAATACACCCTAATATATGTTTCATTTAAACCTCGAATTCGTTTTGTGATTTTCTATGATGTACAAAAACATATCAACTATTTCCCTATTTATGCTTAAATACTTGTATTTTATATTTCGTGTTTATCAATAAATACTATAAAAATACAACCATTATCTCTATATGTAATATTAGGTGGTATTATATCAAATAGCATTGTATATATCAATTGTGAGCAAACAAGCTATATATTCCATTTATGGTTATGCTATGTTATAATAATCAGGTAACAAAGACTGCTCTTGCACAACAATATCACTTGTGATATAATCTGTCGCTAGAGCCATCTTCGCTCTGTACTAGATACAGGGCCAATTGACCAAGGAGGTGAAAGAATGAATAATTATGAGGTTCTCT
Source organism: Clostridiales bacterium (assembly GCA_023139005.1). Lineage (GTDB taxonomy): Bacteria > Bacillota > Clostridia > Christensenellales > UMGS416 > JAGLOK01. Next base: position 11,795 of record JAGLOK010000045.1, read on the forward strand.
ACGTAATCGACGGAACAATCAGCGACGAAGCCATACAAGAACAGGTCCAGAAATTCAGTGACTTAGTGACAAACAATGGTGGAGAAATCGTTGACATCAACGAATGGGGCAAACGACGCCTCGCCTATCAGATCAATTACAAGTCAGAAGGATACTATGTCCTTATGAACTTTAAATCCGATCCAGATTTCCCAGTTGAATTAGAACGTATATTTGGTATCACAGAAAGCATCGTGCGCTACATGGTGGAACGCAAGCCAGATGGCTATGTGCCACCTAAAAAAGCTGCACGTGCAAAATTTGAAAAACCAAAAGAAGAAGTAAAACCAGAAATTAAAACAACACCTGCTACAGATGAGACAATTGTTGAAAAAGCTCCTGTAGTACCTGAAGCAATCGTTAAAGAAACTGCTAATGAAGCAATCGTTGAAGAAACTGTAGCTGAAGAAAAAAAAGTTGAAATTAAAGTTCCAGCTAAAAAAACTCCAGCAAAAAGCAAAGCAAAACCTGCAGAAGATCCAACCGAATAAGAGAGGTATTTATGAACAGATGCGTATTAATCGGAAACTTAACACGTGACCCAGAGCTTAAGACGACTACATCCGGTAAGAGCGTTTGTAATTTCACAATTGCAGTAGGGCGAAGGTTTTCAAGCCCAAGCGGTGAGCGTGAAACAGATTTTATACCGGTAGTAGTTTGGAATAAACAAGCAGAAAATGCTGCAAAATATCTTAGAAAAGGTTCTCAGTGCTGTGTTGCAGGTGCTATTCAAACTCGTAACTATGAAGCGAAAGATGGCTCTCGCCGATATATTACAGAGATAATAGCAGATGAAGTACAGTTTTTAAGCCGTGCAGGAGAAAGCTCCAAATCATCAGAGTCAACCAGCAGCAGTACTACACCTGAGGATATGCAGGAAATAAACGAAGACTTGCCTTTTTAGGAAATAGTCTTAAACATTTTAAGCATTACAAATATGTGATGCCATTCAAGGAGGAAACCCATGTCTGATTATCGTTCAAGAAACTCAGGCGGAGGCGGCGGCTACAAGAACAAACGTTATCGTAGAAAAGTATGTTCTTTTTGCGTCGATAAAGCCACTGAGATCGATTATAAAGAAATTAATAAATTGCGTAGATCTGTCAGCGAATCCGGCAAAATTTTGCCTCGTCGCATGACCGGTGTGTGTGCAAAACATCAACGTATGTTATCAATGGCAATAAAGAATGCACGTAAAATGGCATTGATGCCCTACACAATAGATTAAGTTAAAAAATCAAACCGCTCGCTTGAGCGGTTTTTTTTATATTCATTTAGCGACAGATAAAACAAAATAAGCATAGTTGGCAATAAATCTCTTTTTCAATCGTCTTATATATGAAACAATAAAAAAGAGGAGAAAAATATGAGCACTTGGAAAAGACATGATTTAAAAACAAGAGCAAAAGATGTATTGCGTGTAAACTACTGGATAGCCTTTGTAGTTGCCTTGATACTTGCTATATCAATTGGTAGTTCAAGTAGTACAAACAACAACTCACAAGGTATAAACTATAGGTTTGATCGCACCACAATACATGATTTTAGAGATGGTTTCCCAAAATCATTTGATGGACTAAAAAACTTTACCTTCAAAGCTCACACAGGAGAGTTTGGAGAATTTATTAGCTCGTTATCCCCTGCTTTAATTGCTGTATCAATACTTGCAATAATTGCAATGATTTTATTTGGAATTGCAATAAAGGTGTTTATATTTAATCAACTTCAGGTAGGTTGTCAAAAATTCTTTGTTACATCAGCAGAGGAACCGCACAGGAACATGAGACATTTAGGACTTGCTTTTAAACAAGGAAACTACTTTCCTATTGTAAAGGCAATGTTTTTAAGAGGACTTTATACATTCTTATGGTCACTACTTTTAGTTATACCAGGTATAATTAAGGCTTACTCCTACAGAATGGTACCGTACATACTAACTGAAAATCCTCAAATGGATGCAAATGAAGCAATCACATTAAGCAGAAACATGATGAGTGGACAAAAATGGAGAGCTTTTGTTTTGGACTTATCATTTATAGGCTGGTATTTGCTAGGCATGTTAGCATTTGGAATTGGTGTGCTTTTTGTAAATCCTTATAAATATTCTACAGATGCACAGCTTTACCTTGTACTGCGCAGTAAAGTTATCGTAGGGGATTGTTGAACAATTCATTTCCATCGCTTGACAGTCCATATTCTTACCGGTCAATCACTATATCTGGATACCAAACAGGGGGGTGCTACAATCTATTGATTGACAAACAAAATTTATTCTTACCAAGCGACAAAAAGCAATTATCGAGCAGCCCCAAGAGGGATATTACCAAAATACTATTTTGAAAAAAGATGATATAGTAAAATTGCTTGATTATACAAAAGTGGTAAAATTAAATATATATAAAAAATGGCTGCTGCTAATCAAAAAAATAGTAAACTTAACGAATAATAAATATGGGCAGGGCATTCTTGCCCACTATAATAATATAAAGAAAGATATGAGGTGATTATAAATGTTTAATAGAGCTGAAATGCTTAATAAAAGGGCTGGAAAACCAGAATTTAAAGTAAATGAAGTTATTAAAAGTCTAAATATTGAAAAGGGAAGTATTGTTGTTGATATTGGTTCAGGTGGAGGTTTTTATTCAATGCATTTTGCAGCTGAAACTGGACTGAATGGGAGCGTATATGCAGTTGATATGAATAAGAAGTATCTAAATTATATTGAATGTCAGGCAGAAAAAAGTGGACTTACCAATATGAAAACGATACTAGTTGATGGAGAATTATCAGGTCTTCCAGAGAATAGTTGTGATCTGATTTTTCTTAGAAATTCCTATCATCATATTTTAAAACCTGATGATTATTTTTTGAAGTTAAAACGTTTTCTTAAAATTAATGGTAGAGTTGTTATAATTGATTACAAAAAAACCACAAAAATTACCTTAATAAATTTGATTGGTCATTATGTGAAACAGAAAGATATTATTAATTGCATGAATAAATGTGGTTATAAACATTTGAACTCTTTTGATTTTATCAAAAAACAGAGTTTTAATATTTTTAAAATTTAAGCATAAAAACACTAAAAATTATTATATCTACTAAATTATTTTTGTCACTTTTTATTTTTCCCTAATCTTTATCAATATTATTTTATTTAAATACATATCCAATAATAACTATAGAAATAAAATATACTATAATTGTAAAATACATATTTTATGCATTGGAGAGTGTTTATGAATTTAGTTAGTAGTATTAGTAGCTTTATCCCTGGCTTCCGCACTGGAGTTAAATGGAAAATGATTGTTGCAAGCATATATTATTTTATTGCTGTTCTTTTTGGTTTCATAATTAATTTTTGGTTTGCTTTATTTATTATATCAATACCATATTTAATTTTTGGAATGATAAATCTTTTTAAATCCGGGAAAAACAGTATAACAAAAAAACTTGTACCGATGGTAATAGTATTTTCTATAATGATTTGGAGCTTAATAATATCTATGGGGGTATATGATATAGGCGATGATACTGAAAAAGAAACAGATTCTGATGAAATAATAGAAGTTGTTCAAAAAGATATGTATATTGATGGTGATTATAAAGTAGGAAAAGATATTCCTGCAGGTGAATATTTAATAGAGACAACAACATCAATTAGTTCTCGTTCTAAATATTCAGTGACAAAAGACAGCAATAGATATAATAAAATAACTGGAGACTATTTAACAAATAGAGCATATGTCAGTGTTGAAAATGATCAGTATCTACGATTAGATTATGCAAATGCTTATCCTGTTGATAAAATAGTAGCATATGAAGTTGAAGATAATACATACCCTGCCGGTATGTACAAAGTAGGATTTGACATCCCTGCAGGTGAATACAAAGTTGAATTTGATCTGCAGTACTCTTCTAGCATCATATGCTCAACAGCTAGTTCTTTTAAAGATGAATATCTAACATTAAAAGAAGGATATGAAGAAGATAAAACAATTATACTAAATGATGGAGAGTATCTGTTATTGGAAAATTGTTATATTGTAGTGGATAAAAAATAAAGGAATCACTATCTGCTCAATCAAATTTTAATCTATAGATATCATTCCTTTTATTATATAAGTATTTCTATTAGCTTATACCTAGGCGATATCTTCTTTCTGCCAACAATAAATCTACCATTCTGCCATAACTCTTGATGCCATCTTCTTGTTTGTTAGATTTTAAGTAGGTGTCATTAAAGGCTTCTGTTTTTTCAGCGACCGGTCCTTCGTACTTTTGCCAAAAAAGAGTTTGTGCATATAAGTCTGCATTTACATCATCACTATATGTTCCACGCAGTTCGTAGTATTTATCTTCGTCTGTTGCATATAGTTGGTTCATAGAGTTAATCAATGCTAGCAATGTACCTGAGTACTTAAAGTACTCATCTCCCCCTTCGCGACAAACCAAGTATGAAATGAAGTTTGCTTCATCCTCACGTGCAAATCCACGTTGATGTGCAGCTTCATGGCAAGCTGTTGATAGAAATAGTGACGATTCGACTGCAACATTAACATTTGCTTCCATGGTGAACATCAGAAAAATGCCAGTGATTTGAGTATAGTTCATTATAGAAGATGCTAGTACAGGTTTTGGTGCTGAATATTCTCCATCAAACATGGGATACTTTTTAGAAATATTATTATATACTTGAGGAACCATTTGCAGTGCATCTTTATGGGAATACGGCCAATCTACTATACCAAAAATATCCTCATTTAGTTCCTCACGAACAGTATTTGCATTTTCAATTAGCTCCTCACACAATTCAGAAAGTTCATTGGAATCAGATAACCTATTATTATACTCCATGGTTTGTGCAAGGGGTCTACGATAGTAATTCAATGCCCAACCAACATTGAAAAAGAAATACAACACGCAAGCAGTGCCTGCAAGAGAGACTATCCACTTAATTAATGTATATAAGCCATGACACTCTCTGAAGGCTGATATAAGTGACAAAATTATTGATACAATAAGTCCTATTATCAGCGTATAGATAAAGATTTCTATAAATGAGAAATTGAATGATGAAAATAACATGCTCCAAGGCTGCGAGAAAGAATGATACCACTTCGCTGCATATACTTCTTCAATCCATCCTGGGTTTTTGACTGCCCAATTTTTCAAAAATATCGTAATAGGTAGGAATCCGCACAATAAGAAGATGTATCCTAATTGTATCCATCTTTTTTTTGAATCCATATTGTCTTTTTCGATTTTCTTAGAATTGTTTTTCACCATTTTATTTGCTCCGCTTGTTAATAACATAATTATAAACATTATATAAGAACTATACAATAATAATTCTTCAAATTTAACCTAGATTTATATATATTTATAGGTATAATATAAGTGCGTAACAAGAGTTACTACAATAAATCGAACGAGGTAGCATAAAATGATGAACAACAGATATAAGAAAATTGTATATGACTATAATAATCTTATAGATACAAATATTATACCCGAAGATTGTGATAAGAAGCTAGAGAAAAAAATCGCAGCAATCTCCCAAGGTGATATTGATAGCATGATGCCTGAACTAGAGAAAGCCAAGAAAAGTCTTTCAAACAAATGGGGCAAATCCTCGAAAATGATGGCTTGGACAAAAAGCATGGAACTCTCAGACAAGATCCTTATTGATATCTGCAAAACTGCAAAGCAAGTACAAAAAGGTTTTGATAATTTCGTAATATTTGGTATAGGTGGTTCTGCACTAGGACCTATCGCTGTTCAGAATGCGCTCAATCATCTTCATTATAATTCACTGCCAAAAGACCAGCGCTCTGGTCCGAAGTTGTTTGTGGAAGACAATGTGGACCCTGAAAGAATGAACGCATTGCTTGATATTATTGATGTAGAGAGAACTTGCTTTAACATCATAACAAAATCAGGAAAAACAGCAGAAACCATGTCACAATATCTTATATGTCAATCCTTGCTAAAGGAGAGATTGGGTGATCAATGGTATAAAAACATCATAGCAACCACGGACAAAAAGCAAGGTAATCTGATAAAAATTGCAAAAGAAAATAAAATCAAAACCTTTGTCATACCCGATGGCGTTGGTGGAAGATACTCAGAGCTAAGCCCTGTTGGTCTACTACCTGCAGCTGTATGCGGGATCGATATCAAAATGATGCTAGAAGGAGCTTCATTTATGGATGAAATCTGTATGACAGAAAATTTGAAAAACAATCCCGGTTATATGGCTGGACTACTGATGTACATTGCAATGGAGAAGAAAAAGAAAAACATTCAAGTAATTATGCCTTATGCAGATAGTTTAAAATACTTTGCAGACTGGTATGCTCAACTATGGGCTGAAAGTCTGGGTAAAAAGGAAACCACACGTGGGAAAATGGTTCATTGCGGACAAACACCAGTGGGCGCTTTAGGTGTTACAGATCAACATTCACAGATTCAGCTCTACACCGAAGGTCCCTTTGATAAAGTAATAACATTTATTAAGGTTGAAGAATACCGAAGCAAATATACAATCCCTTATGGATGTGAAGATATACCTGATGTATCATTTCTTGGTGGAAAAACTTTAAATGAACTGATACACGCCGAACAAAAGGCGACAGAGGTGGCAGTCACTGCAGCGGGCAAACTAAATCAAACTATTATGCTTCCTGAAGTCAATGCACATACGATTGGTCAGCTAATGTATTTCTTTATGGTACAGACTGCTGTCTGTGGTGAGTTATTGAAAATTGATGCATTCAACCAACCTGGAGTTGAAGCAGGTAAGATTGCAACATATGCTTTACTTGGAAAAGAAGGTTATGAAGAAGATTTCAAAAAGCTTCAAAGGAATGTCAAAAAGTCAAATGATTATGTAATTTGATAATAATAATTATATTAAAAAAAGGCTGTAGTTCAAATCTACAGCCTTTTTCTTTGCTTTATTTAACAGTTGATACCGTTATTCTCTTCGGATTCATAGTTTCTATTATCTTCTTCAATTGTGGAACATAAGACAACACTAAGCAAATAATCATCTCAGGTAACATATATGATCCATTGTAGAAAAGCGAGTAAAGTGCAACAGGCTGCCCCGCTGGAGCATACTCTCCCCAGAATATTATACCCGATGCAAAGTGACTCAAAAACCTCGCAAAACATCCGAGTACAATCGCCCATTGTAAGTTCTTTTTGCTAAAACCTGCAAAGCCCAAAAATGCAAAAGGCAATATATAATCAAGCGCAAACTGTACTGGATGAACGACATATATTCCTTGTATAAGTTGCATGCATCCGTACACAATCCCCGAAGCTATTCCGGCTGTAGGACCGAACGCCCATGCGTATGCGAGTATCGGCAACATTGATCCAGGAGTAATAGATCCACCATTTTGTAACTTAAATACTGTAATGCTAGACAATATAAACCCTAAGGATATGCACAGTGCTCCCATAGATAGTGTACGTGCAGTAAAATTCTTACCTTTTAAGAATAGAAATAGTGCCCCAAGTATTGCAATAGCGACTATCGTTGTCCACATCCAATAAGGAATTCCTCCAATTTTTTCAACCAGTGTGTGTAGCCATTCGTTCATTTTTTTCTCCTAAAATATTATTTTGAAATAACGTCCTGCATATAAAATCCCACAGACATAATATGCTGCGGGTTAGGATTATATTGGCTTCCCTTCGTAAGTTTTAACTTAAATCAGGTTCCAAGGGTCATTGTGTAAAAATCATATATATATGATATAATGAGTTGCACAATATCTCAGCTAATGCTCCCCCAGCGCTATATTCAATTATGCGCTTATTATATCATTATCTTAAGAGTAGTCAAGGAGTTAGTATGTCAAAACATTTTTTTGCTTATATTTCGAGAATGAAGTACATTTTTAGATGGAATCTGATGAGAAACACTGAAAGAGAAAATATTCAAGAGCATTCCATGCAAGTGGTATGGATTGCGCATGCTTTAAGTATAATTGGAAATAAGTTTTTTAATAAAAATTATATTATAGAAGATGTACTTGCACTTGCTGCCTATCATGAAGCAAGTGAGGTTATTACTGGAGACCTCCCAACCCCCATCAAATATCATAACCCAAATATTAAAAAAGCATACAAAGCCATAGAAGAACTTGCCTGCCAAAAGCTACTTAATATGTTACCTGACAACCTTAAACCTGAATATGATAAATACTTAATACCAAGAAAATGTCAAGAACAAATTATCGTCAAAGCAGCCGACAGGATTAGCGCATATCTTAAATGTGTTGATGAGCTCAAAACCGGCAATCTCGAATTTTCAAAAGCAAAAGATACAATCTTAATTAGTATAAACAGACTGGATATAGATGAAGTTGATTATTTCATGGATAATTTTATGGATAGTTTCGAATTGACACTTGATGAGCTAAACTGATTGATCATTTTATTATAGGGGATATCTACTTGTACTCATATTCGTAGTTTTTCCAATCAAAAACTTTTTCTGCTTCCAACCAATAATTATTAGGAATCAAACCTCCTTTCCCATCCCAACCTTTTGATATTGCATATTTTTTTGCATAATCTAGAAAAGCTAACGTTGCAATCTTGCCATCTTCTGTTGAATGCATCAGCATCATTTCCCATGGACTATAGTTATCAATATCTGCTTTTCTAAAAGCTTCTCTAATCTTATTTGGATCATATTTTACAGTTTTCTCTTCAACATACCATCGACCATCCTTGAAAACCAACAAAGAGTACGGTGCATATCCTCCCTTGATATACGATATGCCAACAGAGCCAGGATTCACAATTAACGTATCGTTCGCTCTAGCATGCCATTGCTGGTGACAATGTCCACATATAAGTATGTCTTCCTCTACATTAGCCAATACTTTTTCAATCTTTTTGGTTTCATGTTTGTATATGAGCTCATTCGTTTTTCTAAACGATCCATGCACAACTCTGAATTTTGTATCATTCACATCAAATGTTATTTGGTTTGGGAGATCAAAGAGATAATTCATATTATTCTTTGTAAGCTTGCGGTGCATCCATACCACAGGTAGCATCTGATAGTATTGATCCCAATTGTTATGAGTACCATCGTTGTAATATCTTAAATAATCCTCGCGGTTGCCGTGGATAACTTTAGCATTTGCTTTTTGAACGAGCTCAACTGTTTGATTTGGTTGCAAAAAACCACCAATAATATCACCTGCAATGACGATATCATCAATATCAATATTTGAAAGCTCCTCAAATACAGCTTTGAGTGCAACAAAATTTGAATGGATATCACTGATAACTGCAATTATATAAGTATCTGCCATTATCTTCTGTATCTACTATTTCTATTATTTCTTTGGCTTAAAGCACGACCAACTATAAGTATTGTTATGAAAACAAATACCACAACTAGTATTGCTATTATTATGTATATCGCATTGATTGCACCACTTGTCTTTTTGGGTGCCTCCGTAGGCACACTCGTTTGTGCCGGAGCTATGGTTGCAGTCACACCGCTATCTGGTGTTGCAGTCACAGGTTTTATTGTTGCTGTCTCTGATATTGGTGTCGGCGAAATTGTTGGTGTTGCAGAAGGTGTAATGTTTACCATAGGAGTATTTAGTGGAATAGG
>JAGLOK010000046.1 GCA_023139005.1 Clostridiales bacterium
CAAAAAGCCTATGATTGTAGTTCTCAACATGTGGGATGAAGCAAAGCACATGGGTATTGATATTGATATAAGAAAGCTTGAAAAGCACTTGGGAGTTCCAGTTGTCACAACCAATGCACGTAGTGGTGAAGGTGCGCTCACATTGGCGCAAAGAATCGATGAAGCATGTACTTCAGCTATTAATATAGAAGATGAATCCCTCAAATGGAAAATGATTGGAGAGATTGTCTTAGATGTACAGTCACTTACCCACAGGCACCATACCTTTCGCGAAAGACTACAGGATATTTCCATGCATCCTGTTTTCGGACTACCTATTGCAATCATTGTATTGGTAGGAATGTTTGAGTTGGTCATCAACCTCGGAAACTTCCTTGTAAGCGGTATGACAAAGCTCTTTGAAGCGTTATGGGTACCACTTATCATGAAGCTCTACGAAGCCATTACCACCCCTTGGCTCTCTACTCTATTAGTTGGTGAACTCTTTGACGGTGCAGTTGATTTAGAGGCTTCTATGGGGGTGCTCACTACTGGAGTATTTGTGCCTATTGGTTTAGTCATGCCCTATCTATTGTTGTTTTATATTGCACTAGGGTTTCTTGAAGATTGGGGATACCTTCCCCGCATGGCAGTGCTGTTTGATCGTTTCTTTCACAGGCTTGGTCTTCATGGATATTCAGTCATTCCCATAATGCTTGCAACCGGTTGCAATATCCCGGGCGTACTTGCACTACGCAATCTAGAGTCGCGTAGAGAGCGCTTTATTACAGCTGCCATTATGTGTACTGCAATCCCCTGCCTTGCACAGTCCGCTATAATTTTCCGCGAAACCAGTAAATTCGGAAGTGTCTATCTTTGGCTGACATTAGTATCGCTTTTTACAGTTGCAGTAGTGCTAGGTGTACTACTTAATTCTTATGCTAAAGGGCGCACGCCATCACTCATTGTTGAGATGCCACCATACCGCATCCCCGGTTTCAAGATGCAAGTCAAAAAGTTAACAACCCGCTTAGGCGGTTTCTTCAAAGAAGCAGTGCCCCTGATGATGATTGGTATTTTGGTTGTTCAGGTCCTCTTACTCACCGGTGTACTCGATGTGCTCTTCAAAATCGCCTCCCCTGTCATCACAGGACTATGGGGATTGCCTAAGGAAACAGTCTCTGCAATGCTTATCGGTATCATCAGAAAGGATGCAGCCGTTGCACTACTCGTACCTTTAAAGCTTACCGGCGCACAAACAATCACCGCAGTAGTTACACTCGTGTTATATTTCCCTTGCGTTGCAACCTATACAGTACTAGCACGCGAACTGGGCGGCAAAGACTTATTGAAGGTAACCGGTATAATGCTGGCTGCCACCTTAATTATGGGTATATTCTTAAACTTTGCAGGTAGCGTATTTCCACCCCTTGCAATCATCGGAATCGAAGTGAGCATCATGGCACTTGCAGTACTCTTTATTAAGCGTTCTGCAAAAAAAAGTAAGATTATATAAAAGTTTTGTAGTATAATTATTCTATCAATCAATGGAGGAATCCCTATGAAAGATATGATATTAGGTGTATCCACGCAAAACTGGTGCACACTACTCTTTTGTGAACAATTGCAAGCCATCGCAAAGCTTGGCTTTCGTTATGTGAATATTCATCTTACAGAAGTATACAACCAAGAAGAGATTGACGACGCTATCAAGTGCATCAAGCAGCTTCACCTGATACCGGGGCAAATGTCCTCTTCACTGTTTCCTGATGACTATTTGGATGAAGAAGATTATGAAAAAGCCAAAATGGTAGGGCAAAACCTTATCAATATCCAAGCACAATTCGGTGGAAAGCAAATTAGCATTAATGCAGGCACATATTCCTCCAAAAAAGCAAATCACCTAGAAGCTTCCGTTAAACTCATTCAAGAATTATGTGATTTTGCAAGTGAACTCGATCAAATAATAGCACTCAATATGTTACCTAAAGATCATCAATTGGTGGGTAAATGGGAAGACGCACTGGAGCTATATACCCAAGTGGATCGTGATAATTTCATGATTAACATTGATATTGGATATGAAAATGTTGCAAAGGAACCCATGCGCTCTGTTGACCTGTTGAAGGGCAAACTGCCACAATGCAAAATATCCGATAATGATGGAATCTCCTATCAAAGCGATCTTAACATCGGCGAAGGTACAGCAGATATCAAAGAGTGGACCGGAAAGCTTAGTCCACTTGTCAAAGAAACATGTGATGATATCGGCGATCACCCCGCAGCAGTATTGATGTTTCATGATGCAGATGATGCAGAAGTTAAAAGAACGCTAAAATATATGCAAGAGATCTTACCGAAGCTTACGCTATAGTATCTATCAAGTCCTCACATTATCTTAGGATTCAGAATTCTTGTATAATCGAAAGTTACCTAAAACCACATTGAGTGTTCCATTTGTACCCTTGTATTGCGTTAATTTCAATTCAAGTCTCTCGCAGTTTTCTACAATAACGATCTCTATGTTTTCCAATACATACTTATAATCACGATAGCCACTATCCCAAATTTCTTTACCATCTGCAATGATTTGAATTTTGTATTTACCATATTTCTCTTCTATATCATAACCAAAAGATTGCTCGCATCCCATATCAAACGATATTCTGTGATACATCTTATTCAGATTCCATGCAGCATTTACAGTACCCCTATCACCTTTTATGTTTTTTGATCTTATAAACATTCCAAGTCCTTTATCATATGTATTTCCATTCATCACAAAGGGATCTGTTTTATTTTCAAATCTCCAATTAGATGTAAATAAAGTTTCAAAATGCATACTAAATGCTAAATCGTCGATATAATCAAATTCCTCAATAACAACAACTGGTGTATCCGTGGGTTCCAAAGTGGGTTTGATCGTAGGTTTTGGTGTTATCTCTATGGTAGATTCCGGAGTTTCTTCACTCTTTTCTTCAGATACATCACTTACGCTTATCGATTCAGCTTTTACTGTATCAATTATTCTTGTATCCGAACATCCCGATAATACAAAAACAACTACAATTATGAGTAATACTACACTTTTTGACATATGAATCTCCTGTTAATTTAGTTTTTCTAATGTGTTACGTTTATTTTACTTCATTGTAACACATATGTCAATCTTTAGGCTTCGTATATTGTATTTGCCATTTGACGTATATTTTTGTAATTAGATAATAAGAAGTTCAAATGCTATAAAACCTATTAAGAAGATCACCTATTTACTCATCCAATAACTATAGCAATAGTTTATGCAGAATGATTATGTATCGTTATATTATTGATTATCAGAATTCTTATATAATTTGAAGTTACCTAGCACTACTTTTAAAGTATTATTATTACCTTTTATCTGAATTAGTACAATCGTCAACTGCTCACATTCTTCTCCAATGACGATTTCTTCTTGTTCAATAACATATTCATAGTCGTGATATCCACTGTCCCAGATGAACAAGTCATCTGCAAATATTTCTATTTTATATATCCCAAACATCTCTTTATCACCATAGCTAATGGTTTCCTCGCACCCCATATCAAAAGATATTTTTTGATACTTCTTATCCAATGACCAAGTAGCGGATACAAATCCTCTCCTTGAAGAAATGCTTATCGTAGGCACAAATATTCCGATGCCATTTTCATAGACAGTGCCGTTCATCAGGAAAGGATCCATTGTTCCGTTCAAGCTCCAATGATCTATATGCAATGTGTTACAGTCTGTGCTGATTGGTACATCACCGATGTATACATATCTATCTTCAATCAGTTCTTCCAATTCTTGAACACCTATTGTAGGCTCCGGAGAAGCATTTGCATCCGGTGATGATGAACTCTCTTGTAGTTCATCAATTGTCTTTGAAACCCTTTCAATATCATCATCTGATACTGAAAATGTTTCACTGGATGTTGATATCGTATCTGAATTAAACGTACAGCCTGCAAGCATGACTACAATAATAATGAACAAAAATATACGTCTAAACATCAACATCTCCCCTTTTGTTTATTTTTCATTTGTATTACTATAATATTACATCATCGTAACATTATAGTCAATGTTCTGTATTAAAATATATTATATAGTGACTCTGGTTTTAAAAAATGAATGACTATTTCTTAATTTTCTTCCGCATTCTCTCAATGAGCATGTAATTGATCTCAGCCCCTGTAAGTACCACAATGGATAACCAGTATATCCATACCAAGAAGATAAATACAGATCCGATGGAGCCCAACACCCACGAAAGTGCGTTAAGATTATTGACGTAAAATGAAAAAACTTTAGATATCCCAAGCCATACAGCAGTCGTAAACACAGCACCCGGCACAGCGCCCCATAGTCTCGTTTTGCAGTTCGGTAATTGATAATACAGCAAACTAAACACAACCATCATCGACAATATCGATATCAACATACCCAGATTACCTTCAGACATGAACCCTGAGTATTCAAAGTTTCTAGCTAAAAACTTCCCGATAGCATCTTGTGCAACGGATAAGAAGAATATAACGATAAACAGCACCACCAACGTAAGTGTATAGAGTATTGA
>JAGLOK010000047.1 GCA_023139005.1 Clostridiales bacterium
GAAGTAGCTAAAATGTCTAATCCAAATGAACCATCAAGCAAAGCTTTGTTGTTGAACTTTGTCTCTGCTGAGATATCATCTATTTCAGATCTTAGTGCTGTGAATTCTGATTGTAGTGCATTTCTATCTACTGTTTCATTTGTATACGAAGAAGACTGAACTGCTAGCTCACGCATACGTTGAAGTATTGAATGAGTTTCAGTTAATGCACCTTCTGCTGTTTGTACTAATGAAATAGCATCTTGAGAGTTCTTTGAAGCCATGCTCAAGCCTTTGATTTGTGCGCGCATTTTTTCAGATATTGCCAATCCAGCAGCATCGTCGCCTGCTTTGTTTATGCGTAGACCTGAAGATAGTTTTTCGGTCGATTTTGCAACATTATTAGAGTTGACAGATAGTTGACGGTGTGTGTTAAGAGCCATTAAGTTCGTATTAATTCTCATGATTTTCCTCCGTGAATTTTAATAATCGGCATCCTTGCCTTATGTGTAGGAAACTTTAGCAGTCAATTTACAAAGGCGCCTTTGCATATATGAATGCAATTTCTTACTCACAAACTTATAATCGGTAATACTATAAAAAAACTTTAGTAATATTTTTCGATTGTTCATAATTTATTTATGTTTTTAATTAATATTTCTACTTGTATTTAAAAGGAGAATAAATTATAATTAAAAACATATTAATTGTTTTGAATATAGAACTAATTTACCAATTAGAGACATATAATGGTATGCGTGATATAACAACTCAATTTATGAACTATAAACAAGATATAGATATAGATAAAAATATAGTTTAGAAAATTAGTACTTATATAAATATAATAAAGTACTATACAAAAAAGTTTTTTTCTTATTATTGAGGGGTGAGAAAATGGATTTCATACAGAGGTTTTTAGCGTTCTTTAAAAACGCGAATAAGGGCAGATTAACCAGATTAATCATATTTATCAGCATAATTATTATCATAATAGTTGTCACATCAACGCTGTTGAATCAAAAATCATATTCAGTACTTTATAGCGGAATGGAATCAGCTGATGCGGGTGAAGTTATGAATGTGCTCTCAGAAATGGGTGTGGATTCAAAACCGCGAGGTGATGACACCATTATGGTTGAGACCAGCCAGGTAGATACCATACGAATGCAGCTGTCGGCACAAGGATATCCCAATAGTGGGTTCAATTTTGACATTTTCCAAAATGCATCGGGGCTTGGCTCCACTGATATGGAAAAGGAAGTATATCTCCAATTTCAATTACAAGAGAATATCAGAAGAACAATTATCAGAATGGATAAGGTAGATGACGCTGTTGTCAACCTCAACCTCTCAGAGGAGAGCCCATTTGTGTTGTCTGATAACAACAGGCCTGCAACTGCGGCTGTAATGTTAATGCTGAAAAACGGACAAACTATTGACAATCATGAAGTAAGAGCAATTGCAGAGCTAGTATCAAAGAGCATATCCGGATTGCAACTTCAGGATGTAAGAATTATCGATTCAAAGATGAACTTATACAGTATTGAAGATGAAAGCGATATGCAAAGCGTCAATACTCAGATTAACTTGCAACACGATGTACAACAAAAGCTTAAAGATCAGATAATCAATTTGCTCAGTCCTGTGTTTGGTGAAGGCAAAATCATTGCAGAGGTTAATGTTGTACTGGATTTTGACAAGCAAGTTACAGAATCTGTTGTATTCACACCACCGGTTGAGGGCAATACCGGTATTGTCATTAGCATGAAGGAGCTTTCAGAGACCATAAAAAATGGTGCAGAAGGCGCTGCAGTAGCAGGTATTGATGCAAATGGAGCAGCACCAACATACGAAGCGACAGATGCTGACACTGACGATGCAGTATATGATAAAGTTTCCAAAGAAACCAACATGGAAATCAATGAAACAAAAACGCTTATTGAGAACGCAAAAGGAACTATAAAGGATTTGTCGGTATCTGTAATACTCGATAGCTCCAATAGCACTGTTGACTATACAGAAAATGTGAGACTACTGGTCTCCAATGCGATTGGCGTTATACAAGACAAAATCACAGTTGAAATGCTTCCATTCAAAAAACTCGAAAATACAGAAATTGCACTTGCATTTGAAAACCAGAAAGAGATTGTAGAAAGCGTGCAAAGATCCGATACAATGAAATATATCATTGTAGGCTTTGCTGCTGTACTTGTTTTGATACTTTTATCTGCAATCATTCGATCACTCAGTGGTAGCAGTAGTGTTGATTATGAGGAGTATGAAGAATATAGCGACTATCAGATTAAATCTGATAGCAAAGCAAGAGGTGCAGCTAAAGGAAGTTCAAGAGGTAAGGCACAAGGAGTGAATATGGTTGCTGATGAAGAAACTATTCCCGGAGAAGAAGAGGACCCGGAAGTTGAAATCAATTTTGAAAAGAAGGATACAGTGTTATCTCAGTTAGGGAACTATGTCAACAAAAGTCCTGAGTCGGTTGCGCAGCTATTGCGTAAATGGCTATACGAAGATTATAGGTGATCGATGATGAGAGATATTAATTCAAGAGAAAAAGCTGCAATATTGATGATTATGCTAGGCAAAGATCACGCTGCTAAAATATATAAACACCTAAATGAAGAGGAAATTGAGCAACTTACATTGAGCATCACAAGCATGGGGCACGTTGAACCATCTGAAAAAGAGTCTGTTTTAAGCGAATTTCTTGAGATATGCATGGCACAGAAATTCATATCAGAAGGTGGAATAAGCTATGCAAGCGAAGTACTTAAGGAAGCATTTGGAGACAATAAAGCAGATGACCTTATCAATCGGCTCTCTTCATCATTGCGTGTGAAACCATTTGATTTTGTTCGAAAAGCAGACCCTACACAAGTATTTAACTTCATACAAAATGAGCATCCACAGACCATTGCATTGGTTCTGTCATATCTCGACCCACAACAAGCAGCAGCAATGCTTTCATCACTGTCGCTTGAAAAGCAGACTAGCGTTATTTCAAGAATTGCCAACATGAGCGTATCCGCTCCTGAATTTATTAAGGAAGTAGAAAGAATATTAAAGAAGAATATTTCATCGGTAAACCAAGGAGCACAAGCATATGTTGGTGGAATTGATAGCTTGGTCAAGATACTCAACTCCGTAGATAGAGGAACAGAGAAATACTTATTAGAACACTTAGAGCAGATAGAGCCGGAACTCACAGAGGAAATCAAAAACCGTATGTTTGTATTTGAAGACCTTACAAAACTGGATAGCAAAGCTATTCAAACGGTACTTAAAGAGATTGATAATAATGACCTAGCAATAGCGCTAAAGGGTGCTACAAAGGAAGTTGCAAAGGTTATATACAACAATATTTCAAAGAGACTGCAAGAGTCTATCAAAGAAGATATCGAATTCTTGGGACCTGTACGTATTCGAGATGTAGAAGAAGCACAACAAACTATAGTGAATGTAATACGAAGATTAGACGAGTCGGGCGAGATAATTATTATGAGGAAATCGGAGGATGAGTTAATTGTATAAGATAGATAAAACAACTTGGGATAACATGAGCATCAACAACACAAGGGTTGTAAAGCAATGGATACCACAAGCTCATGATCTGAAAAAAAGATCATCTGAAAACATTTATGTGATGGATATTGACGGTAATCCAAATCACAGAAATGTACAAACTTCTGGGCTGTTCAAAGAAGAAATCATTGAAGAAGCAATGAAAGAAGCTGCAGAAATTAAGAAGAAAGCGTATCAAGAAGGGTTTGACTCGGGAATCTTGGATGCCAAGAAGAAACTTGATGAGATTTGCACAAAACAAAAAGAGAACGTTGATCAGGTGATGAATGAAATCGATGAACTGAAAGAGCAAATGAATAATGAACTTGAAGATAAAGTGCTAAGCCTCTCGGTGACCATTGCAGAAAAAATAGTTAATATGAAGCTTGAAAGTGACGATAGTGTATTTGTAGGAATTGTTAAAAACACAATCGCTATGATGGATTCAGATGACAAGCTAACTTTGAAACTAAATCATAGAGAGTATGAAAAATACTTCGGTATTAGCTGCAATAGCCTACTTGAAGAATTGCAATGCGGAGTTCCTGTAGCAGTCGTTCAAGATAAGTCCATCAATGAAGGCGGATTGATTCTAGAATCTGAAAAAGGATTTGTAAACGCTGGTATAGATACTCAATTAAGTAGACTTGCTAATTCTATAACCCAACGTGATAAACAGTATCATGAAGCACTTTGACATTGATAAATATAGAAGAGTAATTAAAGAAACAGATCCTATACTTAGTGGGGGGAAAGTAAGTCAGGTAATAGGACTTACAGTTGAGGCTGTTGGACTTACAGCAAACATTGGAGACATTTGCAAGATATATACAAAGGGATATGAGGAATATGTATTATCTGAAGTCGTAGGGTTTCGAGATAAATGCATCTTATTAATGCCATTTGGTGATCTTTCAGGAATTGGTTCTGAAAACTATGTAGTCACCACAAATCGCAAATTAAAAGTGTCAGTTGGACACCAATTATTAGGAAGAGTACTTGATGCCTTAGGTAATCCTATGGATGGAAAGGGTGCTATAGAGGTTGAAGACTACTATCCGATTAGCAGTCCGCCCCCAAATCCATTAGAAAGAAGCAGAATTAAAGAAACTCTACCATTGGGAATCAAAGCAATTGATTCATTACTTACCATTGGAAAAGGTCAAAGGGTAGGTGTATTTGCAGGAAGTGGTGTAGGCAAAAGCACACTACTTGGAATGATTGCACGAAATACAGATGC
>JAGLOK010000048.1 GCA_023139005.1 Clostridiales bacterium
ATGATGCAAAGCGTACTCAAATCGGAGACTATGTTTGCAATCAGCTTGAAAGTCTGGGATTTGCTGTTGATAGACAATACAAAAACCAAAATCTCAGCAGTACAATTTGGGCTGCAGGCGATCCATATCAAGGACTATGGCACCTATATACAGGTAGAATTACATACGATGAGAAAACGTATAACAGCGATGAGCTATTTGAACTGTACTATAGTGAACAAAGTCGACTCAACGAAATTGCACTCTATTCTTCATACACTACAGATGATGTATTTCGTGATGGGGCAGCAATTCTTTCATCACATACCTATGAATCTCTTGAGCAAAGAGATGAATTATTCAAAGACTTGCTTGCTTCTTGTAATGATTATTCGTTTAGGATATGGCTGATTGATGAATTAAGCTACACACCTTATTCTCCAAAGTTGCAATTTGATAATCGTTTGTCATACAAAACCAACACCGATTTGCAGACGGTATTCACACTACAAGCTCTAGATACTTGGGGTGGTGAGATTAATTGGGGAACCAACAGCTTGCTACGAGATGCAGTAAATCCTGTTGGCGGATCAAGGGCAGCATCAGAAAAACAATTTTTGCACTTTACAGAATTGCCTGCAATGATAGAGAATACTGATTCAAATAAAAAATCTCCTATACTGATAAATTCTGTTGAAGTACTCTTTAACTCAATGCTTTCATATACACAAGACAGTGCTTGGATAGGCGTTGCATCCATTGATGAGATTGCAGTTCCGAATGATGCAATCATCTCATGGAACGAAGAAAAAGATGCACCAATATATGCAGATGCAGAATATATGCACGACGCAGTCGGTTTGGCGACAGCATGGCTTGCAACCTACGAAAGACAAAAGCCTAAGGATCGAAATAAAATAAAAGCACAGCAACAGGTCGTTGAAGACTTGAAAGTAATCGAAAATCGTGGCTACATCACAGCAAATGTGAAAGTCACTGTAGAATATGACAATAGTATCTATGACCTAAAATGGCATGATGGTAGCGCATTTAGCATTGCAGACATCATCATGAGCTTCATCACAAAAACTCAATTAGTCGATAAGAAAAGCGCTTTGTATGATCCATACATTGCACAAGAAATCGGAGAAGAAATTGCAAACTTCAGAGGTTTTCGTATTCTCACAATGAAACCACTGAGAATAGAGTACTATACCGATAGTCATGCTCTATTGGTCTCTGATAATGTTAAACCACTTTGGATTGACTATACCAACGGACAACAAAACTGGGCAATGGCTGCAGTCTCCAATACCATAAGTGCACAAAAGAGTGCAAACTACACCTATGGTGCAAGTTTGGATAATGAATCATTGTATTTAGATTACTTAAAAGGCGCCAGCTTAGATTTGATAGAAGAGACAACAACACTACTACAGGAACAATCACACATTCCCTATGAAACACTTCTTGCACCTTACATAGCTAAAGATATTGCAAAAAAACAGTATTCCAGTATTCTTGATTTTTATAATGAATATAAGCATTTTCATATAGGCATTGGACCGTATATGATTACCAATTTGGATGCTTTGACTCCAACAGTTACACTACAGCGTTTTGACAAACTTACAATCCCTGCTAGTGTCCTCGTAGAGAAGATTCTCGCACCACAATAAGTACTTAATTTGTAAATACAGTTTTTATCTGTCGCATTACGTTGGAAGAATACTTTGATGCTATAAAAAACATTACAGCAGAAAACCTCACTATGATTTATGAAAGCATAGATTAATTCTATTAATCCTTCAAAAACCCAAGTTCTTCTTTGATAAATGTACGAAGTCCATATTTTTCTTTATGAACTCTTAGTATCTCATTAATAACAGATTCATCTTCTATATTATCTAGCAATTTGTTGTCGACACCTTGTGTGAGAGGACATGCACTCAAACAAATACCGCAATCAGTCCCTACCGCCATCCAAATGCGATAACAATCGGTATCGGATATCTTCCATCCAGTTTCAGGTTTTTGCCCCACATCAATGGCTTTTCCCGGACAGCACCTTGCACATAGTCCACATTGAGAACAAAATGCTGTTATATCAAATGCTTTATTTTCATTAGGGACAAGAGGCATATCGGTAAGCACTGCGCCCAAGCGCACTCTAGATCCCCATTGTTTGGTGACCATCAATCCATGACGCCCCACGCTACCCAAGCCTGCTTTTTCACCCAATGGTGGTAATACAACCTTATATCGCGTGGTCATATTATTATCAGCGCGATACCCAACGTGATTGATATAGTTTGCAAGTTGCAGTCCAATCAATCCAACATCAGTATAACCTTTGAGTGTTGCAAGCATCGTTTCAAAGCGTGGTGCACGATTAATCATATCTTTATTCATAGAAGTTAAAAATACAATGGCATATGGATATGATGAGTCAACTGGTTCATTTTTGTACTTTCCTCTGCCATGATAGGAATAATAATTTTCTTCATTAAGCTTTGTAATACCCCATGCTTCTACACCGAACATGGGCATAATGTCATTGATTGCACGTGTTAAACGAGTTGCGTCATCGCATATGGGATCACATTTTGGCGTCATGTTGTAAGAAAGTGATGCGATTATGTCCTGCATATCATCATGACTATTCTCAAATGCATCAAAAAGCTTGTACCCCATACTATCTCCCATTGGTTTATCCCATGAAGATGCTCTAAGCTCACCATCAATTTCTTTCTTCTCCGGATGACGTGCATAGTAGGCTTTTTGTTCTTCTATATTCATTCCCATTCTGCTAAATATGACATCGCGCTCATCGGATCTGTTTCTTTGCATAATAATAACTCCTTGTTTTTATTATAGTAACCAAGGTGTCAATACACAAGATTTTGCTATATGAGTTTTATATATCTTTGATATGCTGATTTATGATTATTGCTTCTATTTTGTGGTGTATACTCCACAGTAGGAAATGAATGAGATATCATACTTCTTCCTTGTTTGATATCTTTTACTTCTCCAATTGCTATCAACTGTACGAGTAGATTGCCTATGGCTGTTGCTTCAATTGGCCCTGCAATCACCTTTCTGCCTGTAACATCAGCTGTGAGCTGATTGACTAAAACATTTTGACAGCCACCACCAATGATGTGAATATCACTAAATTGTTTGTCACAAATATCTTCAAGTTCATTTAATGCTTTCTTGTATACCAATGCCATAGAGTCAAATATGCATCGTGCCAAAGCACCATCGCTTTTTGGAACTGGTTGATCTGTTTCTCTACAATAGTTTTGAATCTCTTCTACCATGTTTTTTGGACTATGAAAACGTATATCATCAGGATTAATCAAGCTAATAAATGGTTGTTGTTTTGCAGCCAGCGTGACATATTCACCATAGCTTATGCGCTTCCCATTCATTCGTCTAACTTCTTGAATAATCCACATTCCAGTAATGTTTTTAAGCAGACGGATTGTATCGTACACGCCACCTTCATTGGTGAAATTTTTCTTTCTTGTTTTATCATTTAAACTGGGCATACTTTCTTCAACACCCATGAGTGCCCATGTCCCGGAACTGATGTACATGAAATTTTCATTTCTTGCAGGCACTGCAACCACTGCTGATGCAGTATCGTGTGAGCCAACAACGATCAACTTCATATCGTGTGGTGCAATGTCTTTTTTTACTGCACCGATTACATCCCCCGGAAGGACAATATCACAAAAGATATCAGGATCGATACCGATTTTTGCAATCAACTCATTATCCCAATCCCTTTTTTCTGCATTGATGAGTTGTGTGGTTGATGCAATGGTATACTCATTGTATTTAATACCACTAATCAAATATCCTAAATAATCAGGCATCGTAAGAAAGGTATTTGTATTCTTTAATACGTCTATATCCTCTTTTTGTTGTGCTGCAAGTTGATAAATTGTATTGAGATGCATTTGCTGAATACCAGTTTTTTGATATAAATCCTGTGCACTAACTTTTTCGAGCAATTCACCAACAATATTCTCTGTTCGTGTATCCCTATAGCTGATGGCATCTCCGATGCGCTCATCTTCTGCATCCAACAGAACATAATCTACCCCCCATGTATCAATTCCGATACTTTCAGGGTATATATTCATTTCGTGACACTTCTTGATGCCTTTTACAATCTCTTCAAAAAGCAAATCTACCTGCCAAATAAGATGATTTCCTTTTTCTATTGCATGGTTTTCAAACCGATGAATTTCTTTGATTTCAATCTTGTTCCCTTTGATGTGCCCTAGTATGACTCTACCACTGGATGCACCGATATCAACTGCTAGTACATGTTTCATAATTGCTCTTTCTAGTCATCAAAATATAATGTGCATAGGCTTTTATTGTATCCCGGAAGTCCAGGTAAGGGCAGACCACGTGAAATAATCGTGTTTTCAAGCTTCTTGACTTCATCTTTGGGGATTTCCTCAACCTTACCACAAGCAAGGGCAACAACTACCGACTGTGCAAGTGCTTCTAGCATCTCCAACAGCTCTAAAGTACGACCGATTCCTTCACAGTTGCAAATGGTAATACCATGATTGTTCATCAGCCATGCATTCGTTTTTAAGATTACCGGGTTAAAGGTTTTTGCCAAATCCTCTGAAACAGGCTCTGCATATTCTGCGTTGAGTATGGGTCCCACTTCAATGATAGGCTCAGGTAGAATGGGTCTTGCAAGCAATTGGCTATGGGCAGCTGCAAATCCAGTCAGTATTGGCGGATGTGCGTGGATAACACCTTTTGCATCGGGACGTTTATTTAGAATGTTTAGGTGCATAGAAGTTTCACCTGTGGGTTTTCTGTTGGGCGCTGTATACAACACTTCACCTTTCATATTGACCAGTACGATATCATCGAACTTCATCTTGCGCTTTGCAACCTTTGTGGGTGTGATTGCAACCACATCCTCATCTGCTCTGATAGAAAGGTTGCCACCAAAAGACGTTACATACCCGATTTTGCCCAATCTTCTTGTCGTCTTCACAAGCTCTTCAATTTGACTTTTGTACTTTTGTTGTAGTGTATTCATTACTATATCCTATCTTTCAATATTTCTTTTTCATATTGCATTGCATCATCCAACCAATCGCTTCCTACTGGGACACTATTCTTCTCGCAATAATAATCCCACACAGCACCAAAAGGATAACTCTTGTATTCTTCTAATAGTGCAAGGCGACGAGTGTAGTTTCTATCAAGCTCATAAGCTTTAAGCTTTTCTGTGGGTTCAAGCAGTGATAGTAACAGTGCTTTTTGCATAGCGCGTGTTCCAATTGTCCATGCTGCGATTCTGTTAATGGATCCATCAAAGAAATCAAGCCCGATATGTACACGTTCAAGAAGATTGTTGCGGATGATTTCATGAGCAATTTCACGTAGTTCATCAGACAAAATCACAACATGATCACTATCCCAACGTACAGGGCGCGAAACATGTAGCAATAGTTGATCAATGAACAATGATGCTGATGAAATTTTGTTGGAGATAACTTCTGTTGGATGAAAGTGTCCTGCATCCATACACAGTGCAATACCACGGCTTGCAGCATAGCCCATATAGAACTCATGTGATCCTGTCACATAGCTTTCAGAACCAATTCCAAATAATTTGCTCTCCACTGCATCAATATTATACTTCTTATTTAATGGTTCTTTGATAATTTCATCTAAAGATTCCATCAAGCGTCTTCTAGGTGACAATCTGTCTACTGGAGTATCTTTATAACCATCAACTGCCCAAATATTGGTCACACACGGACTGCCTAGCTCTTTTCCAAAATATGCACCGATTGTACGGCTTCTTTTGCAGTGTTCTATCCAAAATTCACGAATTTTTTGATCTGGTGAACTCAATGTAAAACCTGAATCAGCATATGTATGTGAAAATAGTGATGGGTTAAAATCCATTCCTGTACAGTTGTCTTTTGCCCAATCAACCCATGATGCAAAATGCTTAGGTTCGATGGCATCACGATCTACTTTCTTCCCACCATTATCCAGATAAATCGCATGAAGGTTCAGGCGATGTTTACCAGGAATCAATGAATATGCTTTTTCGATATCTGCTCTGAGTTCATCAATATTTCTTGCCTTCCCGGGATGAGCGCCGGTAACCTGAATACCGCCGGATAATTCATGATTATCGTTTTCAAATCCGCCAACATCATCTCCCTGCCAACAATGCATGGATATGGGTATTCCAACGAGCAACTCAACTGCACTATCTACATCGACTCCGATGGATGCATAGCGTTCTTTTGCAATATCATACGCACCTTGGACATTAATCTTCATATACGTATTCCTTTGCAATGCGCTTATATTTCTCGATTCTCTTATATAAATCTTTTTGGTCGGGTCTTTTATTTTTAAACATTCTGTTTTTAACATCTTTAGTCGTTGCAAGCTCATGACCGATGAGTGCCCATGTGGTGTCTATAAGATGTATATATGCTTCTTGTCCAAGTTGTTTGCAGATAAACTCTTGACGCGGTTGATTGATATCCTCTCCGGATATTTGCATGAATCCATGTTGATCACATAACTTCATCACACGATCCAGTTGCTCTGATGTATTGCGCGAAGGCATCATAGAGACTGCATGGAATCCAAGCTCCACACACTCTTCCAGCACTTCTTCAAGATAGTCATCCTCAAATTTTTGTGGTCTCTTGTCCCCTGTAGGAGACTTATCAACATTGCCCAAATAACAATAAGATACAATTGCATGAATTGATTTTGCAAATGCAATGGCTTTTCTCACTGGAATTGCCTCGCGAGTGTCTGCGTTTATATACATTTTATCAACAAAATTACTTTTGAGTATATTCAACATATCATAAGCGTACATATCACAATCCACTTCAAGCAGAAACTCTGTTTGCCTCTTTGTAAGCTGAATTGATAAATTATGTTGAAGGAAATTAATTAGGCTTGCACCTTTGCCAATTTTATTAATCATTTTATGGGTCATTGCAAAAAGTATATGACGCTCTGTAATGGTTCCACCATCATGTATATTAGATATGGGGATTACATCTTGATCAAAGTCAATAGTTATTCCGTATGGCGCAGTAATCGCATTGAGTTTCTCCGTCTGTTTTCTATTTCTTTGAAAGCGTGCTTTACGTATGGGTTTTAAGAAACGCTGCACTTCATCAATTTTATTATGTGGGATTGCATGTACTGTAATATATGCAGAGCTGAGCTGATCCGGATTATTCAATCTCTTCCCAACGAGTTTTGTATCACTCCAATCAGTGCGAATCTCAAACCCAATAGTGGTCGGAACATCCAAAATCCTTCCTGCCCGTATGAATTCGTTTGCACCGGCCAGACTATCATGGTCTACAATACCCAATGTTGCAAGCCCTGCCCTATATCCATGCCAAACAGCACTTGTAGGTGAATAGGGCGAAAAAGAATACTGAGTATGGATATGATTGTTGGTAAAATTACTACGCTGGTCAACATCAATGAGCTTAGAATCCAAAAGTTGTTTGATGTGACCGAGTGCACTCAGTCGTTCTTCTTGCTTTGTTGCATTTAGTTGATTTATGAAATGGTCATAAGTTACATTATTTTTCATCATGTCATCTGCTGTCCGCCCGTTACATTGAGCGCTTGTCCTGTGATATATCCTGCATCATCACTTGCGAGAAATACAAATAGATTTTCAACATCCTCATATTGACATGAACGCCCTAAAGGTACTTGTGCTATATATTTTTCTCGAACTTCTTGTTCTGTAATCCCTTGGTTTTTTGCATATTGTGCAAAGAGTGAGTTCTGCCACAGTGGAGAATCCAAAAGATTTCCAGGGCATATTGCATTGATTCGAATCTGACTGGGTGCAAGCTCCAACGCTAAACTCTGTACAAGTCCAATTCCGCCAAACTTACTTGCAGAATAAGCAGAGTTTTTGAGTGATCCCTTCTTTCCCGATTTAGAGTTGATTTGAATAATGTTTGCACCTTTTGATTTGCGCAAATAGGGAACAGCAGCCTTTGCGGTATTATAAAATCCACAAAGATTGACCTCAATGACCTTCTTCCAGTCAGCGCTTGCTAATTCTTCGATTGCGCCAGACAATAATATCGCCGCATTACAGACAAGAACATCTATTGAACCAAAAGCTTCATAGGCTGTGTCCATAAGCTTTTGGCAACTATCAAAATCTGTCACATCCATTTTGTGTGCAATAGCATTGTCTACCATGTTTGCAGTTTGTTGTGCCCCCTCAATATTGAAGTCACCAATGGCAACATTTGCACCTTCTTTTGATGCACGTATTGAAAGTGCACGACCCAATCCCTGTGCACCCCCAGTTATAACTATCGTTTTCCCTATAAGTTTTTGCAATATAGCCTCCTACGCCCTAACATTCCAACTTAATCAAATTGTAAGCCTTTTTTTTGTTGGTGTCAACATCTCCATGTTGGTTTTTGTTTTGTTTTAAGACAATTGCCCTGCTTTATACACAAACGCACAAATGCAGAAAAACCACCGAATAAGTTGGTGATTTTCTCGCTATCATATCATATATTTCGGTTAATATTCTGATATAATGGATTGTTTTCTAGCACATAGCTCCTTTGCTAGATGCTATCTTTATGCATTAAATGAAATCTTTTCATGTTCTATGACGATACAGTCATTTTTGTATGTTCTTTCAGGTAGCATGATAATAGTATTTACGGGACTATTTCCTGCTGCATGTGGTGCATGATGCCAAACCCCGGGACGAATCACAACCAAT
>JAGLOK010000049.1 GCA_023139005.1 Clostridiales bacterium
TATATCGCGCATGTTGTCCAATGCAAACAATGCACGGTCTTTTTGAGTCATCTTCTGAACATCAATATCTGCAGATTGCATTTCATAAACATAACTTTCTACATGCTTTTCCATCTTGAGCTTACCGATTATAGCGCCTCCCACGACACCAATAATAACACCGGATACTACATATATAATAGCAATCTTCCAACCAAATGCAGCAAGTAGAATAGCAAAAGCTGCTTCATTAACAATAGGTGATGTAATCAGAAATGAAAATGTTAGTCCTAGTGGTACGCCACCTTCTACAAAGCCGATGAACAAAGGAACCGAAGAGCATGAACAAAACGGAGTTACGATACCTAATAATGATGCTAGGATATTCCCTTTGATTCCTGAAAACTTTGACAACACTTTTTTTGTTTTCTCAGGAGGAAAATAACTTCGGATATAAGATATTGTAAAAATCATCACTGCAAGCAGTATAATTATTTTGATCACATCATAAAAAAAGAAGTGTACACTAGATCCAAGCTTTGTTGTGATATCCAGATTGAATACATCTTGAACCAATAATGTAATTAGATTATCTAGCCATTTGAACATGTAGAACTATTCTCCATTAATAATATTTTCAATCTTATTGGGGCACTCACATATCTCTCTACAGGTAAGACCGGATGTAATATATCGCTTTGTCTTCTCATTGTCCTCTTTCAGTGTATCGTCTTTATCTGCAATGCTTGTAATATAGTCAAAAAGAAGCTCATTCTCTTTGTAGAATGATTCGCTGATTACATTGTGTACCCATTGCGCATCTTGCTGTGCGGTAATGATTCCTACCATACGTAGTTTGGATAGGTGCCTTGAAACTGCAGAAATGGAGATTCCTAAGATATAACTAATCTCTGTAACACACCATTTCTGTTGCATAAGCATATTGAGTATACGTATTCTTGTAAAATCTGACAATACCTTAAAAACTTGTTCCATATCATAGCTCCTTTCGCATTTGCTCATATGCGCAAATACTATAATAAAAGAAAAAAGAGCTGTTGTCAACCTTAAACTCAAAATGAATTGTTTTGATTATGGTAATAATTTTACTGCATTTTGTTTTTCAAAATACACAAGTTCATAATCACGGTATTTTTCGCGTTTTGTTTCAGTATATCCACGCTCAAGATAAAAATTGATTGAGCCTTTAGAGTTTGAGCCGGTAAAAAGCTCATATTTATCCAAATAATCAAATTCGTCTTCAACCCTATACATCAAGCAATCACCGACATACATCCTTTGAAACTTAGGTAGCACCCATAGTCTTGAAATGTAGCAAGCTTCATCTTTTACTTCACCACGAACTGAACCGAATATTGCACCATCTTTTTCTACGACAAACATAGTGCAGTCCTCTATTGTTTTTTTCACATCCTCTACATTCTCAACCATAGGTGGCATATCCATGTGGTTGTGCTGCTTTGCAACTTTTAAAAACGCTTGCTTTTGTCCTTCAAGTATTTGCTTTGCATCTTTTAGTTCTGCTTTTCTTACATGCCACTTTTGCTCGATTAAATTCTTCTTCATTCGACAATATGGAAACAAATCACCGTTTTCGAGCTTTTCAACTGCGATAGATAATGTTTCATAGCCCATATTCTCATAGTACTTCCATGAGCTTGGGTTTGCATAGAGTAGTACTATTTCATCACCATTTTCTTTTGCTATCTTTTCCATTTCATTCATTAACCTTTTTCCCAAACCAAGTTTTTGTTTGTTAGGGCTTATGAACACTCTTTTTAGTTCTTTAAGATAGTATGTACCCGTAGCTATTATTTTGTCTTTTTCTTTTACAACTAAGATATGTGCACTATCATCAAATTCATTATTTAAATTCTCTATGCTATGATAATCGTGAAACCATTTTCTTACCGATTCCGGATACACTTCTTTCAGGCTAATATTTACAACATGATGCACGAGTTCTATTATCTCGTTTGCATCCTGTTTTTTTGCATATATAATTGTTAGATTTTTATTCATAGGTGTTATTATATTGGGACACTATGTTGAATGCAACACAAGCTATGCTTTTATCAGCACAGCTTGCGAAAGATTATTATTAATTACTTCATACGCTTTAGATGAATTATTCCCCTGTGTAGCTCACCAATACATTTAAGTTCTGAGGTACAATCTGATACTCAAGTTCTGTGATCTCAGGCAGTATTTCACCATCTGCATTCACAAACATCGGAACTTCTGATACGATTTTGATATTCTTTGCTTTTGAAAAATGTGCAACTTTTAAATTTGCATGTGCACCTACTTTATATTTTGGAAGCAAGCTCAGTATCTTTAAGCTTGAAATCACATCTATCATACATATACTTAACATGCCATCAAATGGTGTTGCACCTGGTAGCGGGTTCATTCCCCCACCATAATAGGCGCCACATCCTGCTGCAAATAGCAAGAATTCCTTGTCTTCTGTTTTACCGTCGATTACAAATGTTGCTCTATTTGGTTTTGCAAAAAAGGCAGCTTCAATGGCAGCTAATGTATAGGAGGCTGCACCAAAAATCTTGTAGTGTGCAGCCCTTCTTACTACTTCAACATCTAGACCTACTGTTGTAATATTGAGAAAGTTTCTACCGTTAATCTTCACTGTATCTGCTTTTCTGATATTGTTTTGCAGAATAATATCGATAGCACTCATTGTATCATCTGTAATATCTAGCGATCTTCTATAATCATTTCCTGTGCCGGAAGGTACGATACCTATGGGGGTATTTGTCCCCATCAACCCTTCTGCGACTTCTGCAACAGTACCATCGCCGCCCACTGCGACGACTGCAATCATCTCGTCTAAATATAGACCTTTTACTAAATCCGTTGCATGTCCCGG
This sequence comes from Clostridiales bacterium, assembly GCA_023139005.1. Taxonomy (GTDB): domain Bacteria; phylum Bacillota; class Clostridia; order Christensenellales; family UMGS416; genus JAGLOK01. Next base: position 2,888 of record JAGLOK010000049.1, read on the forward strand.
AAACTCCGTATATAAGACTTTAAAAGGTATCTGCTGATGATTCAAATACTCGCTAGCTTTTTCCATACACTTGATTGGCTTTCCTCTTCCTGCAACTGGGTTCACAATAAAAGTATACATAAATATCTCCCTCTCAATCTAAAAAATTGGGGTTAGTTCATATTTCTCCATATATATCGAATCAGTCTGTTCTATTTCTACATTTTGGGGCAGTATCTTTTCATTCATCAAGAATTTTGCAACATCACCATGAACTTTTAGTACAAATGATTTCGCATCCAAATGATCCTTATCTCGACTTAATTGTCTTAATATTTTGATAGATACCGTTTCCGGTGTGAAGACTCTGCCGGATCCATTGCAAATAGGACATGGCATGTGCAACAATGTTGCGACACGCTGGCGTATCTTCTTTCTGGTCATTTCAACCAACCCTAAGCCAGTCATTCCAACGACGTTGGTGCGTGTTCTATCTGAAACTAGTGCTTCTCGTAATACTTCAACGACTTTATCTTTGTCCGCATCATCTACCATATCGATAAAGTCAACGATAATAATACCACCGATATCCCGCAGACGTACTTGCCTCGCAATTTGTTTTGCTGCATCAAGATTGGTTTTCATGATTGTCTTTCTAAAGTCATTGCTTCCTACAAATTTACCAGTATTAACATCAATTACCGTAAGTGCCTCGGTGTGATCTACGATTAGGTATGAACCATTTTTCAACCATACTCTTCTATCAAAGGTTTTATCTATCTTACTTTCAAGCTCAAAATCATTGAAGATATCGCCTTCATGATAAATAAGGCTTCCTTTCCAATTGGGTGCAAGCAGACTTTTCACATCTTGAAGTCTATTCACTTCTTCTTCATTATTAATAATAAACTTATGTGTTTTCTCAGAGCATAGATCTCGAATAGTCCTCAATAATAAATCACTATCTCTATGAATTATAGCGGGTGCTGTTTTACTATTTACAGTCTTTGATATCGACTCCCAAAGTGATATTTGCATATTGATTTCATCTTCAAAAGTTTCACCGCTATAATCTTGTGCAACGGTTCTTATGATAATACCCATGCCTTCCGGGCGTAATTGCTCTGCTATCTTTTTGAGGCGTTCTCGTTCATCGTCATCTTCTATACGGTGTGATACCCCGATATAGTCCATAGTTGGCATCAACACCAACATACGTCCGGGAAGTGTAATGTGTGTAGTTACTCGTGCACCTTTGCTACCTAGTGGATCCTTTATGACTTGTACAACAAGTTCTTGTCCAACTTTAAGTACATCGCGAATATCGGGCAGTCCTTCTCCTTTGTCGCGAAACTTAAAATCAACATCATTCAGCGCAACATCACCGACATATAAAAAGGCGTTTTTGCTTAGCCCAATATCTACAAAAGCAGCATCCAGTCCGGGTAGTACATTAACTACCTTACCCTTATATATGTTCCCAGCGGGGTGCTCAGTTCCTGAGCGTTCTACATAGTATTCAACTAATACGTCATCTTCCATTACTGCAACACGGGATTGACCCTGTATTACATCGGATATTAATAGTCTCTCCATTTACACTAGACCATCCTTGTTGAATTTATTAGCGGGAAATGAATCCCGTTTTTTTCATAAAAAATATCGATTCTATTATACATCGCATATCGATAATCTATACCCATTGCTTTTAGAAAATGTCTTGGGGATACATTGCCTTTGCTTCCTGTTGCAAGGACTACCTTGAACATCGTTCCACCCTTTGTAGATTCGCACTCTGCAAGGGCAACTCCCGGGCGAATATCAACTTCCTTAACTCCGCGCTTTGTGCTCTTTTCAACGATTACACTTTGCTTTGAAAGTAGTTCATTGAGCAATATATTTGCTTTGTCTATATGTAAATCTTCTATAGTTAAGTCCCACTCTGCACGTCTAACCATTGCCATGAGTGAAGGGAATTCATCTCTTATATACCCACAATCCAAGCAGACGAAGCCTTTTGGCATTGCAGATGCAATGATTCCTTTAAGACGCATCGGTTCAATATGTTCAAGCATTGAAAACTCGAAATAGTCTCCTTTTGATGATACTCCAACAGATAGGGGTTGTGCAAAGGTTAATATTGGATGTGGATGAAAACCCATGGTGTATTTAATGGGTAAGCGTGTGCGTCGCAATACTCTTTGTATGGTTCTTTGTGTGTCCAAGTGTGATACATATATGGCTGCATCGGTTTTTGCATATTTTACTAACGTCCGCATAATGCATTATCTCCTGCTATATTGTTTATACCGCAATTCAGGCAATTCTCTCTACAATCTATGGTTGTTTCAGAGTTTATTGCTTTGTTCCATTCTTTTTCAAGATACTTGTTTGTTACACCACAATCCAGATGGCCCCAAGGAACTGGGTCGTTAAAGTCCATTGATCTCTGTGCGAATGCTTTGTAGTCAATTTCATTTTCGGTGAGTGCTTCTGTCCACTTTTGATAGTCAAAGTACTCACTCCAACCATCATATATGCATCCTTTGTTTGCAGCTGCTACAATCACTTTTGCAAGTCTTCTATCGCCTCTTGCAAAAACCGATTCAATCTCTGACAGGTTTGCATCATGATAGTTATACATGACTCCCTTAAGTGTTCTAAGCTGGTCACCTAGGTATACTTGCTTTTCTTTTAGTAACTCCAGACTATTTTGTCCAAAGCGTTCAAAAGGAGTATTGCTCTTTGGTACAAAAGATGAAGCGCTTACTGTGATACGTACTTTCCTTCTCCTTTTTTCTTTTGGAATTCTATAGTATGCATCTTGAACCAACTTGGTTAGTTTGTAAATGCCGTCCAAGTCTTCAAACGTCTCAGTGGGTAATCCGATCATAAAGTATAATTTGACTGTATCATATCCGTTATTGAATGCATCAGTTACCGAATTCAATAAGTCTTCTTCGGTTACATTTTTGTTGACGACATCACGCAATCTTTGTGTACCTGCTTCCGGTGCAAGGGTCAGTCCATGCTTTCTGCCGTTATCAAGCTCCATGAATTCCTTTGCATACGCATCAATTCTAAGCGATGGCAGTGATATTGATACAGGGCAACTCGCTGTTTCTCCAATTAATCGTTTGATTAGGTCCACTAAATCAGGATAATCTCCCGTTGATAGTGATGTAAGCGATAACTCATCACATCCCGTAGCATTTATATTTTCAATAGATTGTTCTACGATTTTGTCCACACTTTTTTCGCGCAGTGGCCGATAAATCATACCTGCTTGGCAAAACCTGCATCCTCGTGTACACCCTCTGAATATCTCCATAGTGACTCTGTCGAAAACGATATTTAGAAATGGTACAATGGGTTGCTTTGGCCATGGTGCACGGTCCATGTCTTTTAGAAAGCTTTTTTCAACGACCCTAGGTGCGCCTTCTTTTACTGTGATACCCGAAAAGTAACCATCACTATAGTGCGCTTCATAAAATGCTGGAATATATACACCCTTGATCTGTGCTGCTTGAGTAAAGAATGCTTCTGTTTTCTTCTTGCCATGTTCAATATATAAGTCCACCAACTTAGGCAACATGTTTTCTCCATCACCCAACATGATGATATCAAAAAACTCTGCAACCGGCTCTGCATTGAATGCGCAAGGCCCTCCTGCAATAATCAATGGTTGCGTAATGTCCCTGTCCTTTGCATACACGTCGATATTTCCCATTTGAAGCATATGAATAATATTTGAATATGACATCTCATATTGTAATGTGAATCCGAGAATATCAAACTGATTGGCAGGTGTATTAGACTCCAAAGAAAAAAGCGGCAAATCTGTTTCTTTCATTTTTGCTATCATATCAATCCAAGGCATGAAAAAGCGTTCGCACCATGTAT
>JAGLOK010000005.1 GCA_023139005.1 Clostridiales bacterium
TAAGGTTAATAATATAGGACTTATGACTTCTAAAGAACATATTCTTATCAAGTCTTTTTTCAAGCTCACCCAAAGGTTCAGAGGTTGCTATACGATTGGTCAATGTATAAATTACAGTCGATCCATCTTCGCGCTGTGCAAGCACAATCTCCTTCGTATCTACAAATGATATACCCTCTCTATGGCGCACAATTAGCTTGCCTAGTCTACCAATTGCGTTGAGTCCCATCGCGGGAAGTTGCGAGGATGTGGCTGCTTCTTTTATTTTCTTTAATGAAGTAATAGCACGTTCAACATCAAAGGGTTTGACAAGATAGTCAAATGCGTACAGCTCAAACGCTTCTGCCATGTATGCATCATGTGCAGTTGCAAATATAATCGGCGTTTCAGGAGAAATATCTGCGATCTGTTTTGCACAATCAATACCATTCATTTCCGGCATCTCAACATCTAAAAAAACTACATCAAACTTATCTTTTTTAAACGCTTTAAGAGCCTGGATTCCATCTTCAACTTGTGAAGTCACCTTGAATCCAGGCACTTTATCTACAATTTTTTGTAATACCAGACGCATACCTGCGTCATCATCTGCTATGAGTACTTTTAAATCTTTCATTAATCTGCTCTTCTGCCACCTCTCTTATTTAGCACCTCTGACATAATAATACCATTTACGATACTTTCTCGATTTAGCTTTAAAGCCTTATATTCTCCACCCGTATGCGTTCTTGTTTTTGGCTTCCTAATTCTTTTTTCTACTTTGCTTATCTTAAAAACTTCTTTATCATAATTATCTTCAAATACTTTATAAGATGACATTCCCTCAACTCTTACACCTTCAAGGGTTTTACGGTTAAGGCTATCACCTTCATTAAAGCGTCCGCCGTGTGCGTGCTTCTGCATTTCAGTTGGGGTGCCTTCTAAGGTTTTTCTATTTAGTGCATCACCTTCATTGTAGCTTCCGCCTAGATGTGCATTGTGTGCATGTCTTTGCATTTCAGTTGGACTGCCTTCAAGAGTTTTTCCTTCACCATATACCCATGCTTTTGTGTCTTTTGGTTTCGTAACAGGTGCGCTTTGCGCTCTCATTGAAGCTTTCTGTTCCTCAATCTGTTTAAGAATAAAATCTTTTAAAGATGAAGGGCTAGCAGTCTTTGAATGATTAACTGTACCTTGTTTTTTAGCTGCCTTCTCCTTAGCTTTTTTGGCCTTATTCACTAAACTAAAAACAATACTTATAACAACAAGCAATGGAACAAGATTTGAAAATATATCTTCCATAAACTCAACTCCTAATTAGATTATACCTGCCGATATTTCTATCGGCAGGATATCTGTTTATCAATTATTTTTCTTCGTTTCTGTTTTCTCTTTTATCCATTTGTTCACCTTGAGTCATGCCTGATATAGCACTTCTCATGTCAGTATCACTCATTACATTTTTCATATTGTAATAATCCATAATTCCCAGATTTCCTTCACGGAATGCAACTGCCATAGCTTTTGGTATTTCAGCTTCAGCCTCTACAACACGGGCTCTCATTTCTTGCTCTAAAGCTACCATTTCTTGTTCTTGCGCTACAGCCATCGCGCGACGTTCCTCAGCCCTTGCACGTGCAATTTTAAGATCTGCTTCTGCTTGATCTGTTTGCAGTTGTGCACCAATGTTTCGTCCTACATCAACATCTGCTATATCAATTGAAAGAATCTCAAATGCTGTACCTGCATCAAGTCCCTTGCCTAAGACAGTCTGTGATATAAGATCAGGATTTTCAAGTACTGCTTTATGATTTAATGAAGAACCTACTGTAGTTACAATACCTTCACCAACACGAGCAATAATTGTTTCCTCACCTGCACCACCGACAAGTCTATCGATGTTTGCACGCACTGTAACTCGAGCTTTAGCGCGAAGTTCAATACCGTCTTTAGCAATAGCTGCTACGATTGGTGTTTCTATAACTTTTGGATGAACACTCATCTGTACAGCAGTTAGGATGTCGCGCCCTGCAAGGTCGATAGCGCATGCGCGTTCATAAGACAGCTCAATGCTTGCACGCTGTGCTGCAATAGATGCCTCCACTACTCTATCAACGTTACCGCCAGCCAAGTAGTGTGTTTCAAGTTGTCCTATGGTAATATCCAGCCCCGCTTTGGAGCTTTTGATGCCCGGAAGGATGATACGACTTGGAACAACTTTTCGAAAACGCATTCCGATCAACTGACCCAAACCTACCTTAACGTTAGATGCCATCGCTCTTATCCATAATCCCACTGGGATGAAAGAAAAGAATATAGCTAAGAATATAATGACTCCTACAATAATGGCTAAAATGACTACAATTTCCATAACAATCTCCTTTAATTAATTATCAAGCGTTGAAGGAGCTACCAAAATCTTTCTTCCTTCTACGCGAATGACCTTTACTTTAGTGCCCTTTTGTATAAAGGAACCTTCTGTGACCACATCTAAGCGTACTCCATTAAAATCGCATGTACCTGCGGGTCGAAGTACGGTGAGTGCTACCCCTTCTTTGCCTACAAAAAACTTCATATCATCGACTGATATATAATCGCTTTCGGTGTCCTTTTTGATTATCGGAGAGCGATTGAGTTTACCCTTGGATGCACTTCTTAAAATAAAGAAAAGTATAATTGATAACAATGCCATAATAACAAGAATCAATATCAACGCCTCAAGAAATGTGTCCGCTGTCAGTACAATGCCTACAATGAGTAATATAAAACCCGTAACACCCGGTGCTGTTAGCCCTGGGGTGAACATTTCTACAATAACCAATGCGATTCCAAGCACAAAACAGACCGCTGCGCCCCAGCCAATGGCTGTGATGTAGGTTAAAATTTCATTCCAAGCTTCCATAATTTTCACCTCTAATTCATATCGTTTACTATATACAGTCTAGTGTTTTTTATGCTTTCATATAATATATCTATTATGTAATGCATCATTTTTGTACTGAATCGTCGTTTCCATCATCTAATTTGTCACTGCACAGGATATATCCATAAAACCTCGTTCTGCCCTCGGTGCTCTCCAGCGACATGCTTCCATTGTTCTCATCTAGTGTTTGTTGAACTATATAAAGCCCCATGCCAGTACCTTTATCACCTTTGGTGGTATAGCCTGGTTCAAATATCTTCTCCTGTGTTTCTACTGGGATATCATGCCCATCGTTTTCTACAGAAAACAGTAAATTAGTATCATCTTCGCGTAATGAGATATGTACTTCACCTTTGACCTTCTGTGCTTCAAAAATGGCATTATCGATGAGGTTTGAAAGTATCCTGCAAAATTGCCAATCTTCAATTGGCATATTTTTTAGCTTTGCAGATACATGAAACTTCATAGTGACATTATTCTTTTGCGCATCGACAGATTTGGCTGCAAGCAGCGCATTAACAGCAGGATTAGCCGTCTTGAGCAACTCTCCGAGTTGCCTGATATCACCTATAATCTTTGATAAGTATTTGTTGGCTTCTTTGTATTCTTCTAACTGTACAAGTGATGATACTACCTGAAGATGATTTAGAAAGTCATGACGCTGTGCCCGGAGCTTATTGTTGAGATTGGCTTCACTATCAAGCATCTGTGTCATGGAAAGCCACTGTTCTTTGAGTGCCTCTCTGGTAGATAAAATAATGCGTGCATTACGCATCAAAAGGGCATTGCCTGCAATAACTACAAAAACTAACATAATCATCATGATAGCAGTGGAGGCCATATATCCCATGAAAAAAAGTACTGCCAATAAGAGGGCTGCTATGATCTGCAAGTAACTTGCAACCACAACCCATTGTGATGCCGTCCTGACATTCAACTTCATCTTATCTTTTTTCATTTTTTGTATCATCATTTAATTATATCACTAAATGGTCTGATTACTGAAATACTTTATTAGAAATTCGTTAACTTTATAAATGCTGTGATATTAGCTAAACATCGCCTCCACAGCCTGAGATGTTGCATACATTTTGAAATTATACAACCCGAATAAAGCTTCATCGCCCCACATGTTATACATGGCATTGATAAAACAAATTATAAATACTTCATCAGAGGGCGCATCCTCTTCATCGGCCTTGTACCGAAACTCTCCAGATGGCCCGGGATAGTCTTCCGGTGGCAGGATAGATGCTGTTCCTGTAACGCTTGATACCTGTGCACCAGAAACCGATGCTGTGAGCTTTCCTGTAGCTTCAGCTCCTAGGAAACTACTTGTAATCAGCCCTGAGTATCTCTTGGAGCGTGGTGTAATAGTACAATCAAACTCAAGTGCAACATCTGCATCTGCTGCAACAACAGTCAACCCCAGATGTGATGCAAACCCCGATAATAGTGCACTATAGTCCGGCTCATTTGCTTTGGAGACGTTTTTGACATCGCCTGTAATTTTCAAGCTGATAGTTTCCGGATTAATAGCAACACCATCTTTATCAAAACTTAAGTTGACCGGTAGTGCTCCAATTCCCGTATAATGACTTGCTAGAATTGAAAAGATATTCCGGTCTTTATAATATGCAAATATGGTTTTGTAAAATTCATTTTGTAGCTTTGCTGTTGATGCTCTGGACAAGATAATCTGCGCATCAGTGCGTAATGTATTGTCATCACTTAATAGCCCTTCAATCACTTTCCCGACATACGGGTGCATGTTTAACTCAGTGAATAAAAATTTCCCATTCAACACAGGCGTCTGCACCAATGCTTGGCTAGCAATGAGTGACACATCTCCACTTTGTGCATATGCATTCAACACAATAGCAGGTAAAAATTCGTCACTTGCGCTGGCAAGTACGGTGTAGATTTGTTTCTTCATCTCCCCATCAAGGCTATTTGCCATCGCTTGCAGGCGCGTGACGACTACGGGATTGTGTGCACTTTTACTTAAATTGTAGCCCATTGATTCTATTTTCATCTCATTTACTACCACTTGTGTATAGATATTGGTATCAGTAGCAATCACTGATTGTGCCGATAGTTTCAAGTTATTATCTGTAATAAGTTCATCTGTAAGTGTATATAACTTGGAAGATGCATTGTCTTGATCTGTTAGATTGTTGAGCAGAGCAGTAAATGTTTCTCTATCATACAACCCACCTGTAAGTGCAGCTTTTGCACCCGTTGATACAGCTTCGTCTCCTGTGAGCACAAGCATCAATACCTGATCAACGCCACAGAGCGCGACATATTCTTGCAATACTTTTGTTGTAGTTTCAGCATGCCCTAGAGTGCTTTGTGTGAGCACGAGTCCGATATGTTCAGTACCCGATACTTCAAAAAGTATGTTGGCTGCAATATCAGTATGGGTATCTGTTTTAATGGCAGACATGATCGCAGTAATTGAACTTTGTGGATAATTTTTGAGCATAATATTAGCAACTTGCTTTGCATCAGTTATACTTTTGCTATTAACAAGCGCGTCCTCTGCAAGATCTACGACTGCACTTTCACCCATCACTGAAAGGATTGCAAGTGCTCTATCTGATTTCATTTGATGAGTACTATGTACTGCTTGAATCACCTTTGGAATTGCACTTTCACCCATTTTAATAAGTGCTGTATCTATAGCTTGCTGATAGTATGTGCTATGTAGCTGTCCTGATAAATAATTAAGCGCAACATCTCCCATTGAAGAGATCGCACTAACTGTAATATCAAAGGCATCAATATGCTCAGAAAGTGCCAACAACTCAAGTACTGCTTGCTTGTCCTTTTGCTGTGCGAGCACATTGCACAAGCGTCCTTTACCTTCATCAGTCATGGTATCAAAACGCTGTATCATCCCTTGTCTTCCAATGCTTCCCATAGCAATAAGTGCATTTGCAGCTTGCGCTGATTTGTTGCCACCGGAATTGGATATACGATTCACAAGCTCAGGTATGACCAGATCCTTGTTGGCAATCAACCACTGAACCGCTTCATCAGACCGTGACGATGTGCCTACTGCACTACGCGCTTTTGAATCAATCACATTAGCTACTGTGTTGCATGCAGTTAATATAAAACATACTATTAATATGATAAAGGCAATCTTCATTGCTTTTCTTGCCATGGTACCCCCAGAGATAATACTATTTGTTATACGTATTATATATTTTAAAACAATAATGGTCAAAATATTTTAAAACAATGCAAAAAATGATAAACTATATTTATATAAATCAATAATCATGTCTTTGAGGTGAACAAGATGGCAAAAAGAATCGGAATATTGACCAGCGGTGGAGATTGTCCCGGATTGAATGCTGCTATCCGCGGTGTTGCAAAAGTAATATATGAAAAGTTCAATAGTGCAGAAATCATTGGTGTTGAAGATGGGTACCGTGGTTTGATTGAAGGCGATTGGCACAAGGTTGAAAAGAAAGACCTCTCCGGTATACTGACATTGGGGGGCACCATTTTAGGCACATCAAGGCAACCATTCAAACTCATGGAAAAAATCGAGAAAGACAATGTAGACAAAGTATCTGAAATGATTAGAAACTACGAAAAAATGAGACTGGATTGCTTGGTGACTCTTGGTGGAAACGGCACACATAAAACAGCAAACTTATTGTCTCAAAAAGGACTTAATATCATCGGTCTTCCCAAGACTATTGATAATGATATCTTTGGTACTGATATCACATTTGGCTTTCACACAGCAGTGGATATCGCAACTGAAGCTATCGACAGAGTTCACACTACAGCAGATTCGCACGGCAGAATCATGATTGTTGAAATCATGGGACACAAGGTGGGATGGCTCAACTTATATGCAGGGATTGCAGGAGGTGCAGATATTATTATCATCCCTGAAATACCCTATGATATTGATTCGATTATAGAAGCAGTAAAAAAGAGAGATAGAGATGGCAAGAACTTCTCCATTATTGCAGTCGCAGAAGGTGCTATCAATAAAAAAGAAGCAAAGATGGGCAAAAAAGACTTCAAACAACACAGAGAAAGTATGAGCTACTACTCTGTGTCTCATCGTATTGCAAGTAAACTTCAAGAAAAAGTTGAAAATGATGTCCGTGTGGTAATCCCCGGACATATCGTGCGCGGTGGAAGTCCCTCTCCATACGATCGAATACTAGCAACACGATTTGGCGTGCATGCTGCGATGATGATTCAAAAGAAAATATACGGACGCACTGTAGCACTTAAAGGCTCAGATATCACCGATAATAATCTATCAGATATTGCAGGAAAGTTGAAATCCGTTCCCAAATACTCCGAAATGGTCAAAGGTGCAAAAGCATTGGGTATAAATTTCGGAGAATAACATCCTGTATCATCGTAATATTAATGTAAATAGTCCATGAATATGGTTTACTTTTGGATGAATTTAAACTATTATGTGTTATTGCAACAGCGAGGATATAATATTTGATAAGAAATACTAATAAAACAAAAGATCATAAAATAATGCCAAAACGGGGGACATTGTTCTTATTTGCATGTATATTATTCTCGTTTATATTGGTAGGCTGTAATGGAAAGTCGGTTGAAGCAAACCGTATGCCAGCAGTGGA
>JAGLOK010000050.1 GCA_023139005.1 Clostridiales bacterium
CTTGATATAACCCTTGAGTCGTGGTTCACTTTAGCATTGTTTCTATATATAACAACAACATATCAACGCATTTATTATTATGGATTTCACCGTTTATAACAACGTCCGCGTGCCATCGCGAAGGCTCAACAAGCTCGTTGTGGCGAAACCTTATCGTATCCAAATAACGCTCTGTCACCTCATCAAATGTTTCTCCCCAAGACATGCGCCTTTTAATGCTACGGGTAAGGCGCGCGTCGCTTTCAAGGTCTACATATACTTTTATATCTGCAGCTTGGCGGAATATGTCTAAGTGCAAAGCGAAAATCCCCTCTACTATTATCAAATCCCAATCCTCACTTAACGCTGCTACAAAATCCTGTTCAAGCTGTTCAAGATCCAGAGTTGTCGGATGATTGTGTTCCGCATATTCTTTTCTTGTAATGGGCGCTATGACATTCGGTGGGGTGTCTTTGAAATAATTATCCATATTAAATACCACAGCCTTACTTGTCTTTTTTATCGATTCTGCTATGATATCTGTCAATGTCGATTTTCCGCTGCATGTTCCGCCGGCTATTGCTATTACATATGGTTTTTGGGTCATATTATCTCCATTATATTATATAAGGTGATTTTACCAGTGTGTTTGATAAGTTACGTAGAACTCCTTCCACCTAAGTCGAGTGTTTCATTTAAGAACACTTTTCATGTCGGTGAAAGTCTTTCAGTCCTTCTATATAACTTACATATATCTGAGATGCATGTCCACAGATTTCAAACAGTTCAACTTTAGTTCTGCTCAATTAGTTCATCATCTGCAGCAGGTATTCCTATTCTAGACAAATAATATGCAAATCTATGAGAAACACCCTCACGATAGAGGTAGTCTAAAGAACATATATAATGTGAGCTTTTTTGTTCTATTAGGTAATTTCTATTAACAGTAAAAAAATGCTTAAAATCAATAACGCAATCTGGTAAATCAATTCTATCATCTTTAGAAAATTCTAAATAATGATATCTTGGGTTATTATTGTCATAAATATTCTTTGCGATAGAAGTAGGCTTCTTCTTTTTCATCCTTTGTATGGGTTCAATATTGTAGTTAAGTTCAGATAAATGTTCTCCCTCAAAGAAATGATCAGCATTATACAGGGGAACTAGAATAATAGATAAAACATATTGTCCATGTTTAGGTTTTCCTTCTGATTTCTCTTCTACTTCCTTATTATTCAAACATCTTTTGTAATCTTGTGTCAAATCACAATCTTGTGATAAAACTAATGAATATGGAAAATTGATTGTATCCACAATAATGTGTTCATCTTCAATATTCATTGACTCTAAATATTGAATGTTTTTTAGAATGTCCCCTTGTCTAATTCTTGGTTTTTTTTCAAATCTAATCATATATTATTTTACCTTTAAATTGTTTTCTTTTTGGTTTTAAAACAAGATAAGGTTCTTCAATGAATGTCTCTTCATAAAAAGCTTTTTCGGTGGTTATTTCAATATTTCCAAGGGTCCCCGATGATTCATCTGATGTTCTGTTTTCAGGTTTCCTTTTATTTAGGTATTCTAGCAGCCTCATTCTCTACCTAGCTCCTCTCTCAACCCTTCTTCAATTATCTTTTCAAACATGCTTTTTGAAATATTATGTAGTTCGATTATTACTTCAGATGCATCATTTGAATCAATAACATCATTCTTAGAAACATCAGTATCGATCACAAACATTTTTTTTCTGATATGAGATGGATAATCAGGATTGTTAATACCATAGCTTATTTTTACTCTTGTTGTTTCTTTCTGTAACTCTAACATTGACATACCTCTTGTTGCCTTAAATTCGTCAAATTCGTCAAATTCATCAAATGGTTGAATAAACTTACTATTTACTACGTCACTTAAATCGAAAATAGTACTATTCTTATAACTATAATCAATTTCGTCTATATATCTTAATCCTATCCTTTTTATTAACGAAGAACTGTTTAATATGTTGATCTCATCTAGAACCATTTTAAAAACTCTATAGAACTCAGTAAAGTCTGTGTAATTTGCGTGTTGTATAAACATGAAACTACTGCTTATTGTAAATTGCTTTGTTCTTTCTGCATCGAAATAATTTATAATATTCTGATTAGAGATATTCTGTTGATCAACGTTGTTATCTTTGATTTTTATGTTCATGGAATTTGATTGATTGATTTCCATAATAGGATATTCTTCTTTAATTATGGGTGACAAATTAACTAATTTTCGTGAAAATTCCTTTAATGGATCTAGAAAATCTGCCCTCAATATAGTATTTGATAAAAAGTTTTTATTATATGACATAATCAAGTCCTCCGAATGTTTTAATGAAAGCTTCCTTATAAAATTAATCATATCATATAATCTCCATATATTGTAGTTTTTTTTAATTATTACAATATTACATTTCCTTGTAATAGACCCCCTCAAGACCGCTTAAAAATGTTGTAGAGCGGGGTGAGAGATTAGTAGAAGCGAAAGCGCATATCGATTGATATGTAATTGAGTTTTTATCTGAGCTATCGCACCGAAGCTACGCATTTTTAATCGGTCGTATACTCCGCAATCTTGCGGAGTGCTGACGCCTTTAGTTTGTATATCATATCTACCGAATAAAAACTCGCCAGCGCCACCTCCTCGTTCGACATCCCCTCAAAGAAAAAGTAAAATAGCGTCTCATATTCCTGCACGGATATCTCAGATGCAGCAAATATCTCATCCAATGTTGTGCGCACCTTCTGAATCTCAAGATCAAGGTCTTCAAGCTCACACAAAAGCTGAGAAAGCCGCGTCTGATACTTATCCACGATCTTGACCGCCTTGTCCTCAGTGGGGCTTGAATTCCCGTATGTGGACACCTTGTCTGCACGCAATACGGTGGCGGAACACTCACGAATAGTCTCGCATGCATACTTGATGTCTTCCATCTCACGCAGGCAGCAACGCTTCTTATTTTCAACATGGCGAACGCCATATAACCAGTTCTTTACTTCTTCTACTTTCATACTTATGCTCCTATGAGTTTTGCCTGCAAAACTCTGCTTATTTTTTAACTACAAACTAAATAAAGTTATTCGTCTCTTCATTGCCCGTGAGAAAAGATACGGTTTTTCTCCTTGGGCTTGATCTTTGGATTCCGTTTGCATCAAGGCAAATGGAATGAAAAAAGTTCTCCCACCGACAGGTGAACTCCACGTTAGTGGCGTCCCACATGTCAATGCATAATCCCCTCACCGGATAGGTGAACACAGTGTGCATCGCGGCGGAAGTCACTTTGTGACGGTTACAATGCTTTTCGGTGGTCACACTCTTCCAATAACTTTCTTGCATACCCGATAGTCTTGCCACCTAGAACCTGCGTCCTCGCCAACGCCAACACAATATCCTTGTAGGCAAACTCTTTTTTCAACTTTTGCAGTTGCAAGAATGCATATTGCGTACACTTTCCGAAGGTGACATGAAGCAGTTGTTCATCTGCTGTTTTGGGCGAGTTCCCTGATGATGTTGTCAACGCGTTTACATCGTCGCTATTTACTTTGCTTTTCTTTACTACTTTTTGCTTTACTTTACTTTGTGTATTTTCATCAGATGGCAAGTCGGTTATCTCCGTGATTAACCCCAGTATTTTCTCATCTGCAACTAGCAAAAACCGACTATCGATGATGATATGCTTTCGCTTTGCAGCAGAACAGGTTGTGATGTAGCGACGTTGAATCCCACGCGATGTTAGCACACCATAGTGTTTGTACACCGATCGATCAAAGATCTTCCTGCGAAATGCAGAATTGATCACTGATGATACCTTGTTGGTTGTCTCATTAACTTTTCGTGCAAACAGCATCACCGCATCGTCATTCCAACAGATGTAGTATCCGTTGGCATAAATCTTCTGCCATAGTTTAATCAGCATTGCAAATCCTACAAGTCCATGCTCCGCTTCTAGCAAATCAATGCAGTCATCGGTGTCTGTAAAGCACACATCCAGTGCAAAGTAGTCCAGTCCTGTTTTGGTTGGTCGCGCCATATCCCTCCTATGAATGAATCATTCATTTCATTAACCCATACTTATCTAGTGGGTTGTCGATTTGTCAATATATCTTATGTGTTGCTTTATTTTGTATAAATATCATCCGTAGGCGCGAAGTAGTAGTTGATGATTGGCCTACCACAATTGACGCACGTTATGCGCTGACTATCGGGGAAGTCACTGGATGAATAGGTCTTTTTATTGCAGTGTTTGCATATCCAACAGTTCATCGTGTCTCCTTAGTTTATATTTCTTGTATATATAGTTTTGCGATAGCACTTGCACACAGTATGCACACCAGTCCATTTGCAACGTCATAAAAGCACTCCATCATGTCTCCTTGCTGTCCTATGTGCAGATTCCCGATATGCTGAAAGTCAAAAAGCATCGCACCGCAGTGTTTGCAAACAGCATCCGGCACGTTAAAAAACGATACCCGTGTCAGCTCCCCTGCGGATGCAAGTTTACTGTGTGCAAATGAAATCGCTTGATCTTTTTCATGAAATTTTTCATCAAATGCACAATACATCTTTTCTCCCCATATGGTGTTTTTATATCAAATATCTGTGTTATAATAGGCATAAATCCTGCTCCTGTTACCATTTTTAGCAATAAAGGAAATCCTGACTAAAACGGGGTATTATTGCTTATCTCTCATAAAAGGCGAACACTTGTTCTCATTATATCATGTAAATTGTAAATATGTGTACTTATTTTGGGACAGTTTGTAAAATGTGAATGTCCCTACATATATATAGACGCGCCAGATATGGAAAAAGTTTGCTTATTTTGCGCGTGTTAACATAATCTTCACTCTTTTGTAATACATGCCAAATAGTTAATATATGTTTCTGTATATTGCATAGCTTAAATAATGGGCATTTCAATCAAAATCTTATATGAAATAACAGGTTTCCCTACCTGGTGACTATATCACTGTAGCACAGCTATACCTGTAATTGACTGTAAGGTGTTATGCAATCACCGACTTTCTAGTAATTACACGAACACCATGTAAACAATGTCAATTATTCCTTTTCACAATATGGCACATGTGTTATTATTTTCTATATTACATATATTTTAATAGGAGAGAATATGAAGAAAATTGTAATTGTCATCATTATACTTATGCTGATTGTAAGCACTACAGCGTGTTCAGCAAAACAGATCAAAGCTGTAGATGTTAAAGTAGAAGAACTCAATTCACAGATAGAAGATTTGAATGATGAAATCGAGAACCTAGCCGATGCTATAGATGAAATGAAAATCGAGATTATGGCTACACCTACACCTGAACCCACTCCTGAGCCTACACCACTGCTACCCTCTCCTAATGAAATTATCGAAATCATCTTTGGTATGTTCAAGAGTGAGTCATTGCCAATTGAAACTATTGAGTATTTTGATGAAACCACAGACCCTAATGAAATCATGGGTAGACCCGAAAGGTATGTTGCCAAAGCACAGTTTGATGATCCACGAAGTGATGATGAACCAGCTGTTACCATAGAGATTTTCAAAAACAAGGAAGACATGGTTAACAGAGAGATCTATTTAAGTGAAGTATATGATTCATATCCTTCGTATCAAATGTATATGTACACAAGAGGATTGTCGTTACTACGTATATCCTTTGACTTGACACCACAAGAAGCACTGGAGTACGAAACTCTGTTCAATGAATATTGGGATAATTAATTATATAATAAATAGGAGGACATATGAAAAATTTAATCATCATAATTATCATTGTAATAATGGTATTTAGCATGTCGTCATGTTCCTTAGCACAAAAAGAGGATTTTGAAGCAGAGATTGACGAGCTAGAAGATGAAATCGATGATCTAAATGATGAAATTGATGAGTTCGAAGATGAAATCGATGATCTTAATGATACTATTGACGACTTACAGATTGAATTAGATGCAACACCTGAACCCACACCCGCACCCACACTAACACCTACACCAAAACCAACTGCAAAACCTACTCCCAAAACTAAACCTAAAGACTCAAGTATTGATGAACAAATTCTTATAGACCAAGAAGACATAATAATCACCGTAAAAGGATTTCAGCTTGATGGATATGGGGGTCCTGAAATTGAAGTATTTATTGAAAACAATTCAGAGATTAATATCACAGTAGATGCAAAAAATATGACAGTAAACGGCTATATGCATGAAACATTCTTTTCAAGCGATGTATCAGCTGGTAAAAAGGCAAATGATACTATCACTCTAAGTACAACAGAGCTTGAGCTTTGTGGTATTGTAGATATATGTGATATAGAATTATCCTTTAGCATAACTGATGAAGATTGGGATGAAATATTTGATACTGAAATTATGACAATTAAAACATCGCTATCAGAGAGTTGCGAGCAAGTAGTTAATGACTCAGGAGAAGTGCTTTTTGAAGAAAATGGAGTCAAAATAGTTTATCAAGGACTATATGAGGATAGCTATTTCGGGACTGGATATGTATTATATTTAGAAAATAATACAGAAGATACGATAACCGTTTGGGCCAGAAATACCTCAGTTAACGGATTTATGATAAGTCCTTATTTCTCATATGATATAGCACCCTGGAAAAGGGCTGTTAGTTCTTTAACTTTCTTTGAGGATGACCTTGAAGAAAATAATATTACGGAAGTTAACGAGATTGAATTAAATTTTCATATCTTCAAAACTGAATCTTGGGATACTGTTGTGGATACAGAGCTTATTACCATCGCAGTGAAGTAGACAATAAAGTCTATAACAAAACAACACCTGTGAGTTTTCTATGGGTGTTGTTTTTTTGCTATGTTTGATTTATGCTATTTTTTCACGCCTATTGTATAGGAGGCTGCATTTTTCTTAAGTCCTGCTTTTTGTAGGTGAAGTAGTATAAGCTGGGGATAATCAATAGTACCAACAAAGCACTGGTCAGCATACCACCAATGAAGGTAACTGCCATGGGTCTAAAGAAATCTCCACCGTATAATGCAAGTGGTATGAGCCCGAAAATGGTCGTCAGGCTCGATAGTGCAATAGGCCTAAGTCTTCTCTCCACGGCCTTTATGCAGCTGTCATAGATGCTGTGTCCGTTTTCATGGTGCCTATTAATGTATTCAACCAGCAGTATACCGTTATTGACCACAATACCCACCAAGCTCATCACACCCAGCAAGGATGTTAGTGTGATTTTTTCTCCCAAAGCAAGCATCATGGCAAGCGATCCGATAAACGATAGCGGTATGGCTACCAATATAATCAAGGGCTGCTTTAGGGATTTGAACTGGACATACATAATCATATAGATGACAAATAGCGCAATTGCAAACGCTATAATCAATCCGCTAAATACTTCATTGGTAAGCTCATTGTCCCCTTTATACACAACGTCAATTGAGTTATCGATATGTGCGTCGATAATCTCTTTTATATCCTTTTCAAGTGCGTAGGTGCTATAGCCATCTTCCATGTATGCATCGATTGTAATCGACGGTCTTCCATTGAATGTCTTTGAGTATTCAAGGTTGTTGGCGACACGCAAAGTTGCGATTTCACGCAAAGGTACAACAGTACCCATCGAAGTCTTGATGTTGAGATCGAGTAAGTCAGTTCTGCTTTTTATATCGGTAGACACTTTGACGTCCAGAATATTTTCATTGTCATTGAAGAGCGCTTCAGAGAGTCCATTTACTGTGTATGCGATTTGTTGCTCTATCTCCGCTACTGTCAAGCCATTCATATTGGCTTTGCTTTTGTCGATTTTCAAAACAAGGTCTTTTTTGTACTT
>JAGLOK010000051.1 GCA_023139005.1 Clostridiales bacterium
GCCATTTTCCCATCTTTCTTGTCCATCCATACTTTGCCCTCACGAAGCATCTTAAGTAACCCCGCTGTTGCTTCTTTGGGCTGAATGTTAAGTATCTCAGCAATATCTTTTGCAAAAATAGGCTCGATGCTCAATTGTCCTGCAATCTCTGCTTCTTTTTGTGTATACATATACTCTAGCAATCTTAAGTCTGAACCTGTTTCAGTCCTTGTAAATCCATTAGGTAAAGCGTTGAGTGCATCTGCTAATTTTTCATAAACATTTTTCATTATTGATCCTTTAATTTTGATGGATTCATACTACCACTTTGCATGATTCTTATCAAGAAGCGACATGATTTGCATAATACTAGATTTGAGCAACAAACATGCCATATTCTATTTCAATTGTTATAAATCCATCATTATTTTTCTTTTTTTCATAGTATTCTGTAATTTTGTTTCTGTCTTTTTCTTCAAGGCCTTCAATTGACGGAATTGAATAAATAAAATCGATCAAATCTTTAGTATCTGTTATTTTCACTAAACCTCTGTCATAAATAATTTTTACATCACTAAAGTACTTATTTAAATACTTCTTTCCATTTTGAAGAGTAAATGAAATCTCATAAGGCAATGATGCACTTGATGCGGCCTCATGTAATGTTTCCTTTAGATAATGAAATATGCTTTTGCTTCCCATTGTCGTAGCATAAAATATGCCGTCGGGTTTCAAGATTCTTTTCACTTCGTTCAATGCTTTGTCTTTATCCGGCACATGATATAGCATTGCATTTGCTATAATAAAATCCTTTGAGTCATCTTCAATAGGCGCATTCTGTATATCCATTTGCATGATTTCAACATTACTATATTTCCCATACTTTGATTTTAGCTCATCAACCATTCCTTGAGAAAAATCCGACAATGTCAAATAATACTTTTCTGATACTTCTAGGATATTGTTTTTCCAGTCCTTGCCTGAACCACTGCCAAACTCGAGTATCGAACAGCCATCAAAAAAAGTATAAGTATCTTGAATCCAAGCGTTCGAGTTTCCACCTTTTTTATATTTATCATAGATTGAAATTCGAGTATTTAGGTTTTTACTGTTCTTGTATTGGTTCAAAACATTTTTCGTATCATACATCTTTGTATTTTTCATATGATTTCTCCTGCATTCCATATTGGTAAGTTCCTGATATTGTATAAACAATGTCTTTTTGTAAACATTGCATTTATATATTCATTTGAAATATTATTGTTATCTAAAGCTCTCTTAATTCTTCTACTGTCTTTTCAAAATGCATACCCCTAGAAGCTTTCACTAGCACAGTGTCTTCATGTTGGATATATTTATCAAGATGTTTTATCATCTCTTCTTGTGTTTCAAACCAAAGTGCATTCGCCCCCTGTTCCTTAGCACCTTCAATGATGTTTTTTGAAAGCTGTCCTGCGCATAATATGATATCAATTTCTTTTTCTGCTGAATAGCATCCAATATCATAGTGCAATGACGGACCATAGGATCCCAATTCCAGCATATCACCCAATATGCACACTTTTCTTCCCTCTGCATAGCACAGCACATCAATAGCCGCCCTGACAGAAACTGGACTTGCATTATAAACATCATTTAATATAGTCATCGTTGAGGTCGTTATAGTATCCATACGCTTATCAACCGGTTGAAAATCTGCAATACCTTTTCTAATTTCATCATCATTCAGCTCAAACTTATTACCTATTGCACTTGCTACCATAACAGCATATAAAAGATGCTTGCCTGGTTTGTTTATGTGAATTTCAATTAATTTCGAGTCAAACAGAATTGTACATTCTGTTCCTTCAAGCCCCAAAGGCACAATATTTTGTACAACAATATCATTGTGTTTTTCAAATCCAAAGGAAATGGTATTTAATTCATTGTCCTTGAGCGAATAAAGCATGTCGTCATCGCCATTTAAATATGCAATACAATCTTCTTTTGCATAATCAAATATTTCAGTCTTAGCCTTGAAGACACCCTCGCGGCTACCAAGGTGACCAACATGTGTATAATCAATATTTACTATCACACAAATATCGGGACGGGTAGTCTTTGACAATCTGCTTATCTCATGAAAGTGATTCATTCCCATCTCTATAATTGCAAAATCATGTTCTTCTTTCAGCCCAAAAAGTGTAAGCGGAACACCAATTTCATTATTGAAGTTTTTCTCGGATTTGTGTACGTTATATTTTTGAGATAGAACAGATGCGATCATCTCTTTTGTTGTTGTCTTTCCAACACTACCTGTAACGCCAATTATTATTACGTCGAATAAGCTTCTATAGTATTCCGCAATATCTTTAAGTGCTTGAAATGTACTTTCTACTTTTATATAGTTATTATCATCATTTATTTCTTGCTCCGTCAAACAGCATATCGCTCCGTTTTCAAAAGAGGATTGAATAAACTTGTGACCATCATGCACTTCACCAATAATAGGTATGAAGAGATATCCCTGTTGAATCATTCTATTGTCAATTGCAATACCGTCTATTGTTGCATTGATTCTATCATTATCGCCAATGAATTCTCCATTGCAAGCCTTGGTAATTTGCTGTAAAGTCATCTGCTTCATTATCAATTGTACCTTTTCAAGGATTTTTCAAGGATCATTTCACATAGTTCATTGTACCCAATTCCTGCGGCTGCAGCTTCCTGTGGAAGCAGACTTGTAGGTGTCATTCCGGGTAGTGTGTTGGCTTCAAGGCAATATATACTCTCTTGTTCATCCATTAAGAAATCAATCCGTGAATAAATCTCTAGGTTGAGCACTTTAAAGACCCGAATAGCCATTTCTTGTATTTCTTTCGTCTTCTTGTCACTAAGTTCTGCAGGAGTAATTTCGATTACATAGCCTTCCTGGTATTTATTCGCATAATCATAAAACCCATTTTTCGGTATGATCTCGATAATCGGTAATACCTTGCCATCAATAACACCTACTGAAAACTCTCGACCGCATATGTATTCCTCCACAATAACCTCATCTTCATAGTGCTTGGCATCAGCGATAGCCTTTTTGAGTTCGTCTTTATTATTAACAATTGATACGCCTATGCTTGAGCCACCTGAACAGGGCTTTACAACACATGGATAGCTCAAATCTTTAAACGCTTCATGTGTGCTCTGGTGGTGCAATATGGTATATGCCGGTGTTAAGATGCCTTTTTGAATGAATATCTGCTTTGTAACATCTTTGTTCATGGCAATTGCACTGCTAAAATAACCTGCACCTGTATATTTGATTCCGTTTAAATCAAACATAGCCTGCACTTTTCCGTTTTCTCCATCTTCTCCGTGAAGAGCCATAAAAACAACATCAGCTGCAGTGCAAATATCTATTACGTTTTTGCCAATGCGTGAATTATCTTTACGTTCAGCTTTCATCTTTTCAATATCGGGAACAGTGTCACCAACCAAATCCACATCTTCTGATTTGTTTTGACTGTTTGCAAAAACCTTATCCCAATCTTCTTCTTCCCCCTGATATCCAAAAAACAAATCAACCATAACTGCGTTATGACCTCTTTCTTTTAAGGCATTGCATACCATTTCACCCGTGCAAATTGACACATCGCGCTCCGCGCTCAAACCACCCGCTAAAACAACTATATTCATTAAATATGCTCCTGCCTATTACAATAAATTTGTTCAGTTAAATATTATACTGTATTTTGAATGTATTTGCACCATTGATATATCACAGTTTATATTTCCCGCTACTTAAATAAACATACTTACAGTATCTTAAAAAACACAAACATTGGATGAGTAATATTTATCCTTTTCTATAAAAAAGCTGAAATTTGCATTTCCTTGAGCTTGATCTAATTTAGCAAAAAACATCAATTGGAAAACTAATTGAGCAAAAAACATCAAGAAACAAATTCTCTATTGATTTATGATAAAGACGAAATAAATTTTAAGAAGAGAAAAATGAATGATATCAAAATTAATCCAATAGGAGAAATACAAGAAGCAGAAAATGGTTTTGCAATTAAACTTAAAGACGAGTATAAGGAAGCTCTTACAGGCATCGACGGATTCAGTCACCTTCACATTTTATGGTGGGCTGATGAATTAGATGATGCAGACTTCAGGAAGATAACAACTGTGGATAAGCCCTATAAAGTAGGACCCGAAAAACTAGGTATCTTTGCAACTCGCTCACCGCTCAGGCCCAACCCAATATGTATGACTGTGATATCTATTACAGAAATTGATTATGAAAACGGCATATTGTATACTCCTTATATAGATGCGAACCCGAACACACAGGTACTGGACATCAAAGCATATTTCCCATGCAGCGATGTGGTCAAAGACCATTATATGCCTAAGTGGGCTCAAACTTTCCCAAAAAGCATTGAGGAATCCGCAGAATTTGACTGGAGTACAATTTTCAATTTTGATTATTAAACCAAACTTATGAGGTGACTTTTATGAACAACAGAGAATCAATATTTCAATCCCTAGACATAATAGAGGGAAACCTAAAAAGCAGGTTAACCGTTTTTGATATATCAAAGGAGCTTGGATTTTCATTGTATTATTTCAGTCGCCTTTTTAAAGGAATCACAGGAATTAACCCAAAAGCTTATATGCTAAACAGAAAAATAACCCAGTCGGTTGAAGATATATTAAATAGTAATACTAAAATGATAGACATAGCTCTTGACTACGGATTTGGTTCTTCTGAATCCTTTTCAAGAGCCTTTCACAAAATAATTGATTTGAATCCAAGTGATATAAAGAAAAACAATTCAGTCGATGCATCAAAGCTTTTCCCCAAAATCACAAGAGAGAAAATCGAACATAAAAACATAATTAAACACCAAGAGCCCGAGCTTGTTGAACTCGAGCCTATTTATCTTGTGGGATTGCCTTTTTACTATGATATGAACCAATTAAACGATCTTTCTGATCCATGGTCACAGCTTACAAAGAATATATCCGGTATAGAAAACAAAATGTCACCGGAAAAATATTATCAACTGCAATATTGGTTCCCAAACCAAGACTCAGATTCGATTTTCTTTTACATTGCGCTTGAAGTTACAAGCTATAACAATGTGCCTGTACAATTTACATCAAAAACAATCCCAAAGCATCATTATCTAAAATTTTCACACAAAGGGTATTCTAGTCATGTAGGGCAAACATATCAATTCATATATGAAAAATGGCTTCCTGAAACAAGCTATAAACTGCCTTACTTTTTCAACTTCGAGTTTTACGGTGATGAGCATCTGGGCCCGTACAACGAGGAGTCAGTTAGCGAGATATACATACCTGTCAAGCTTTAAGCGTGTAGCAAAAAAAGCACGCATTATAGCATAAATAAAAAAAATTCCTTCTAACACCATGTGATATAATTGAAATTATTAAAATCTATATTAAGGAGTATCAAGTGCAATACAGAACTATCAAAAAAACTGGAATCAAAATTAGTGAAATTTCACTAGGAGCAGAACATATCGAAAAAGCTCCTTTTGATAAAGTCAAAACAATTATTGACATGGCAATGGATAACGGTGTCAACTATACAGACCTTTTCATGGGCTCACCGGACATACGCGATCATTTTGGTAAAGCACTAAAAGGTAAACGAGATAAGATGATGATTGCAGGGCACTTGGGTGCAGTACGGAAGAATAACCAATATCATAGAACACGTGATATGAAGTTGGTCAAGGATTTCTTCTGGGATCTACTAAAACGCATTGATACTGATTACATAGATATGCTTATGCTGCATTTTATTGACGAAATGGACGACTTAGATGTTTGCATAAATGGCGGTATGTTAGATTTTGCTCTTGAGCTAAAGAAAAAAGGAGTAGCTCGCATGATAGGTATCTCAACGCACGTACCCGATGTCGCACGCGGAGCAATGACAACTAACCAAATGGATGCAATAATGTTTTCAATCAATCCATTGTTTGACCTTATGCCATCTGAAAAGGGAATATACAAGCTTTTTAAAGATAAAGATACAATTAAGAAGACCGTATCTCTTAATAACGACAGACATAATCTTTATGCCGAATGCCAAAAACAAGATGTTGCCTTAATTGTCATGAAGGCACTTTTTGCAGGCAGACTCCTCAAAAAAGATAGCCCTATACAAATGACACTTAATCAATGCATTAGCTATGCACTTTCTCAACCCAGTGTTGTAAGTGCATGCCTTGGATGCAAAAAACCAAAAGAATTTGCACAGTCTCTTGAATATGTAAATGCTACAGATGAGCAGAAAGATTTTGCACAAATCTATAAAGACTCGCTCTCATGGTCTGATGAAGCAAAATGCATGTATTGCAATCATTGCCTTCCCTGTCCTCAAGAAATTGATATAGCAGATGCTATGAGAAATATTGATGCAGGGAGCGCTCCTCCTGATAATTGTATTTCATGTGGATTATGTGAAGAACGTTGTCCCTTTGACGTTAAGATTATGGACATATTTAATCCTTAACTTATTAATATTAACAGCAATCGACCTAATAACTTATATTTAGGTCGTTTTTTAATACTTATTTCATTGAAATTTCATATATGCAACCAATAGTTGCACAAATTAACATACTAGTTGCGAAAATAACCATTAGAATGTCTAGTTATTAATATGTACAATTAATATAATTAGTCTATACTAATACTGGAGGTTATTTAAATGAATGTAGAAACTGCAAACAAACTGGTTAAATTAAGAAAACAATATGGATTATCACAAGAAGAACTGGCAGAAAAAATAGGTGTCAGCCGCCAAGCGGTATCAAAGTGGGAAAGGGCAGAGTCTTCACCCGATACAGATAACTTAATTGCGCTATCTAAAATATACAATGTAAGTATAGATGAGATGCTAGATTATAATGTTAATATAATACAAAAAAATAACAACCAAAATGATACTTCAGAAAATACTATGGAAAACCATAATGAGAAAACAAAAAACAAATACTTTAAGTACACTTTTCCCTATCCTATAGTTGTACTAATAGCATTTTTTCTACTTGGTTATTTATTCGAGTGGAGATATGCATGGCTAGTCTTTCTTACCATTCCAATTTGGGGTTATTTTGTTAGTACTAAAAAACAATAATGAATTTAATATAAAAAATGACCAGTACAGGAAAGCAATTCCCAAACTGGTCATTTAAAAATAGTTTAATCTAAACTATAAATGTATAATACTTAGTATGCTACGCCTTGTGCGTACATTGCTTCTGCAATTTTTAAGAAACCTGCAATGTTAGCTCCAAGAACTAAGTTATCAGGTTGTCCGAATTCCTCAGCTGCTTCACTTGATTTTTTGTAGATGTCAGCCATGATTTGCTTTAGCTTTTCATCAACTTCTTCAAATGACCATGAATAACGTGCGCTGTTTTGGCACATCTCAAGTCCACTTGTTGCAACACCACCTGCGTTAGCAGCTTTGCCTGGACCATAAAGTACGCCATTTTTCTGCAATACTTCAATAGCATCAGGAGTAGTAGGCATATTTGCACCTTCTGCAACTGCAATACATCCATTCTTAACTAATGTTTCAGCTGATTGTTTATCAAGCTCATTTTGTGTTGCACATGGAAGTGCGATATCACATTTAACATTCCAAATACCAGTTGATCCTTCATGATATTGCGCATCTGGATGATGTTTTACATATTCTTTAATACGTTTTCTTTCAACTTCTTTTAATTGTTGTACAAGTTTTAAGTCAATTCCTTTTTCATGATAGATATATCCTGAAGAATCACTCAATGCAACTACCTTGCCACCTAATTCTGTAGTTTTTTCAGTTGCATATATTGCAACATTACCAGAACCGGATATTACAACTGTCTTGCCTTCAAATGAATTACCTTTTGCTTTAAGCATTTCATCAGTGAAATAACATAGCCCATAACCTGTTGCTTCTGTACGAACCAAGCTTCCGCCAAATGTTAATCCTTTTCCTGTTAATACACCTGTGAAATCATTTCTCAATCTCTTATATTGGCCATACATATATCCAATTTCGCGACCGCCTGTACCAATATCTCCTGCTGGAACATCGGTATTTGGTCCAATATGTCTCTGCAACTCTGTCATAAAGCTCTGACAAAATCTCATTACTTCATTATCAGATTTTCCTTTAGGGTCAAAATCACTTCCGCCTTTTCCGCCGCCCATTGGAAGTCCTGTTAATGAATTTTTAAATATCTGCTCAAAGCCTAAGAATTTGACAGTTCCAAGTTTTACTGATGGATGCAGACGAAGTCCACCTTTGTATGGTCCGATAGCAGAGTTGAATTGTACACGGAAACCACGATTCACACGAACCTTTCCATTATCATCCACCCAAGACACTCTAAACATGATCTGACGTTCTGGCTCTACGATACGTTCGAAGATACCAGCCTCTACATACTTAGGATATTTTGCAGCGACCTGCTCTAGTGATTCTAAAACTTCATCAACTGCTTGTATAAACTCATCTTGCTCTCCGTCCATTGCGACGACCTTTTCTCTAATACTCTCTAATAATTTCATTTTCAATCCTTTCTAGTAGTGTAATATTTTATTATCTGCAAAACAGAATAATTCCAGTATTTTAGTATTAAATCTATCATATATAGTGGTTGATTTCAATGATTTATCATGCAATATTATGCCCTTTTTTCTAGCGTTTTGCAGGATTTCCTGCTTAATCTTGCATAAACTATAAAATTATATCTTTGATTACTCTATGTGCATTTCTGTAAAAGATTTTTTCTATTGCACTCGACGAATAACCCGAGGCCCTTAATTTCATTTCTAATTTGTCAATTTGCCCAATATGTTCTATTTCCATATTACCACTTATTCCATCAAAATCACTACCGATTGCGACGATATCAATGCCTGCTATGTTTTGAATGTGACTAATATGTGCTATCATGTATTCTACTTTTGAGTAAGGATTATTCATATCGTTCATATCCAGAAAACCCGGAAAAATATTGATACCAACAACTCCACCACTTTCTGCAATTGCTATAAGCATTTCGTCTGATAGATTTCTTCTTACATTAGTCAAGGCTCTTGCATTTGAGTGAGAGGCGACAAATGGTTTTGATGATATTTTCTTGACATCCCAAAACCCACCATCTGAAAGGTGAGAAACATCTATGATAAGCCCGATATTATTCATTTTTTCAATGGCTTCAAATCCAAAGTGCTTTAACCCAAGCTTCATTTTATTCTTTTTATCTGAACATGGATACCCCATACAAGTTTCATGGTTCCAAGTTAATGTCACTAAACGAATCCCTAAATCAAATAATTCTTCAAGATATTCCATTTCACCTGCAATTATCATTGCACCTTCAAGCGTTAATAGAGAGGATATCTTACCTTCCTTCTCGTTTTTTTCAATATCTGAATACACTAATAATGGCGCGATTATATCTGCGTTTTTCTTCAGTTCATCTAAGTATATAGAATATATTTTCTCAAAAGTAGATCGACTTTCAAATTCAGGACGCATAAAGGTGGAAAAGAATTGAACAAAGCTATTTACTTTGTTCAGTTTTTTTATATCTACCATCAGATTATTTTCATATAATTCTATTTTTCCATCTGACTCTTTTATCCGTGACAAGGTATCTGCATGCATATCAATTATCTTCATAGATTAGCTCCAACTAGAGTCTGTATGTTTTTTGTTATTGGTTTTGAGATTGCTTCTTCTTTTGCAAAGCTAGTATTTGTCAATATGTTGCACCAATAGTGCTTTAATATTCTTTATAATCATTAAAATCGACTACATTATTCTTACCATTACTTTTAGCTTGATAAAGCGCCTTATCAGCGTTGTGTACAACAATCTCAAAGCTTTCCTTACCATCTGTAATATAATAGCCCATAGAAACAGTTATATTAATGTATTGTTCATTAAAGTAAAGCGTTGTGTCTTCTATCTTAAGACGAACTCTATCCAATATTTTCCTAACATAGTCTGTATTGTTCATTCTCAAGAAGACCATAAACTCATCTCCTCCAAATCTACCTAAATAATCAGATTCTCTTAGAATTACAGTCATTTCATCTGCAAGCATTATCAATGCTCTGTCCCCTGCCAAGTGTCCATATTTATCATTTGTCTCTTTGAAATCATCAATATCTATCATTACAAAAGCAAAGGGCTCATCCGCAGTTATTATCATATCAATCATATACTTACTGTTGTATACTCCAGTGAGCGCATCTTCAATAGATTTTTTGTATGCCTTTTTATATTTTTTGGTTGATGCTACAACATCTTCTTTTAGCTCATAGATATCAGTTATTACCAACGTTAATAGTAAAAAAACGATTAAGGTCATAATGACTATTGTTGAAGATGGCAAAAATGGAGAAATAAAATTGAAAATATCACAAAGAATGATAAATAATATAGAAGTTACTGCTACCCCTAATATTATTTCTGCATAATATATTTTCTTGTATTTTCTTATTACAAGATAACACCAGTAGCAAAGCAGTATTACTACCAAAAAGGATAACATTGTATACACTTTTTTGTATGCTATCATATTTCCTGCAAGCAAGGTTGGTATTATGACAATCATCAATTGTATCACAATAATTTTGATTTTATGTTTATCATATCCTAGCAAAGTACGAAATAAAATTGTTCCAATCCCAACCACCAACAAGATTGAAGTAATAATAATTTTCTTGAATATTAGATAATCAAATGGGATATAGTTAATTGCAAAGAATTCAGCAAACGATATCGTCATGAAGAATGTTAGTGCAAACATCAACCAGTATGTTTTTCTTCTAACAGGTAATAGTACAACAAGTAATAGTAGAATAAGCATAAATCCCAATGATATTCCCATCAAGCCTTGATGAATATCTATCGTATAAATATTACGTAAACTGATTGAACTTTGATATCCATCTATTACAAAAGATGGACCGCATCCACCACTCATATATCTACTATACTGGATTATTGTTATATCAGTCTTGTCATTTTTGAAATATGACTTATCAATAGTATAAAAATATGTTTTTGCCCAAATATTAGAATTGTAGTTCTTCACGTCACCTTCGATAGCCAGCACTTTTCCATCTATAAGTATCTTAAATGCTTCAGATTGTAGCATTGGAGTGAAAAGCGATAAGCTATCTTCATCTATCTTATCTATATCTAATTTTGAGATAGAAACAGTATATGTAAAAACAAAGTCATCTTCATTATCTGTGATCCTCTGAACCTCAGTCAACTGGAGCGATCTTCCCGGAGTTTTCCCGGAGATAACCGAAGGTTTGTCGGAGTTGTGAAAGACTTCTGAAGATATCTGAATATAAAAACCTAAGGTGAGAAACAATAAAAATATTATTTTTTTCAT
>JAGLOK010000052.1 GCA_023139005.1 Clostridiales bacterium
GCAGCTACAATTATCGGATCTAACATATCATTTTCAGGCTGTAATCTGATTTGCTTGCCTTCTTGATAAAAACGCTTTACAGTAGCTTCACTTTCTATATCATTAATCATAGCAACAATGATATCTCCATCATCTGCATAGTCTTGCTTGCGTACTACAATAAAATCATTATTATATATTCCAGCATTGATCATGCTTTCTCCACTGACTTGCAGCACATAAGAATTCTCATCTCTTACAAAAGAGCGGGGGAGAGGAATGTATTCTTCAATATTTTCATATGCAAGAATTGGTTCACCGGCTGTGACTTTTCCAACTAGGGGTATAGTCATTACTTTAGCCCTGGCTTCTGAATCTGAGTCTAACACTTCAATTGCTCTTGGTTTAGATTCGTCTCTTCTAATTAGACCCTTTTTTTCAAGTCTTAATAAATGTCCATGCACAGTAGATGTTGATTTCAAATCAACAGCATCGCAAATATCTCGAACTGTAGGGGGGTATCCATTTGCTTCAATATATTCCTTTATGAAATTAAATACTTTTCGTTGCTTTCCACTTAAATCATTGATATCATACATATAAATTCCTCCTAAAAGAACTATATCATATATATACTGTATAGTCAAACTTATGTTCGTTTTTGTGAAATGAGATAATATTATGAGAAAATGTATTTTGGAAGAAAAATCATGCATAGAATGCGGCGATTGCAACATATGTGACCTTGATACCCATAAAGTCTGTGATAACTGTGGTAAATGTATTGAGTTAGATATGGATTATTCTTCAGTGTTAATTGATGAGATTGTATCGGATGATTAGTCCTTGTCAGGAAGTGTAACTTTTTCTGCTGCAAGTTTTCTTTTTTCATCACTCATAGCAGCATAATGCTTTGTTGTGGTATTTACATCTTTATGGCCTAGAACATCTGCAACTAAGTAAATGTCTCCTGTATTCTTATATAGCATCGTACCGTATGTAGAACGGAACTTATGCGGGGAAATCTTTTTTACGATATTTGCAGCTTTTTTGTATTTTGCAACTAAATTCTGTACAGCTCTTGCACCGATTCTTTTATTTTGTAAAGAGTAAAAGAGTGCTTTCTCATGACCTTCAAATGGCTTTACCTTTTTGCGTACATCAATATAGTCTAGCAAATAAGAACCTACATCTTGTGAAAAGTATAGTACAGCTTCATTACCACCTTTTCTTGTAATCTTGAATACTGCATTTTCAAAGTCAATATCATCAATATTGAGTGCTGTACATTCACTAATTCGTATTCCTGTTCCTAGTAATAAGGCAAATAATGCCAAATCGCGTTCTCTTACTTTTTCATGTCTTGATTTTTCTCCAGGAGACAGATTATTTCCAGTCCTTATTGTAGTAAACAATCGTTGTATTTCATCGTTATCCAATGTAATGATTACTTTGTCCTTGATTTTTGGCACATCAACTAAAGCAGTAACATCATTGTCAATGAGTTGTCTTTTATATAAGAATTTATAAAATGCACGAATTGTACAAATTTTTCGTTTTTTACCTGCATTATCGTTGGATCTCGTTATATTTGAAACATTACTGTTTTCAGTAGTAATTTTAGTATCATAAGAAGATATGTGCTCCATAAACATATCCACATTTCTTGGTGTTAATTTTCTTAAGTTATGAATTGAAAAATCTTTTGGGTTAATTTCAAAACCTTCGATATACTCATGTAGAAAGTTGAAGAAGAGTCTTAAATCATGAACGTAGTTTAATCGTGTAAGTTCTGATGTATGATTCGATATGGAGGATATGAAGTCGTAGCACAACTCAGGGAGTTCCATTAAGATATTCCTTATTTTATCTCGATTACTCATAAACCCTCTGTTTAAGCCATAATATAGTTAAACTATTCGTAAAACCTGCGTTTTACGAATAGTTTATCATGGATATGTAAGTATGTCAATCTGTTAATTAGATACTATTCCCTCTTTTTTTCCTCTAATACATCTTTGTATCGCTGTATTTCATCTGTTGCAAGTTGATCACATAAGTTATTATACTCATTATCACTATGCCCTTTGACTTTATGCCATGTCACATTGTGCTTTTTTACATATAATAATAATTGTCTCCATAGGTCTTGGTTTTCAACGGGTTTTTTATTTGTCTTCTTCCAATTGTTATTTTCCCAATTATTTAGCCATCCCTGATTGAATGCATTGATTACATAAGCGCTGTCTGAATACACTTCTACACTACAGTGTTGCTTCAAAGCAGAAAATGCTTTAATGATAGCGAAGATTTCCATTCTATTATTTGTAGTTTCATTAACGAAACCACTCATTTGTTTTATATTGTGTTTATAAATAAGTACTGCACCCCATCCCCCGGGGCCAGGATTTCCTGAACATGCTCCGTCTGTATATATTAAAATTTTCTTCATTGCTTATTACTGCTTAATTCTTTAGATTTCTTGGTACATTTGTTGACAGCATTAATCACTGCATTTCTAAAACCATCTTTTTCAAGTGATGCAACAGCTTCGATGGTTGTACCACCGGGTGTGCATACCATATCTTTTAAGTCCCCAGGATGTGCGTTGGTTTCTAGTACCATTTTCGCAGCGCCAAGTACTGTTTGTGCTGCAAATTTATACGACATTTCTCTAGGCATTCCATTAAGTACTCCTGCATCTGACAGTGCTTCAATAAACATATATACATATGCAGGACCACTTCCTGCAACTCCGATGAATATATCCAATAATTCTTCATCAATCAATTGATACTTTCCAATCGAACTAAATAAATTTGTTGCAAATTCAAGTTCTTCTTTTTTAAAAGTATGGTTATTACACAATGCAGTCATTCCTTCTCCAACCATCGCAGGAGTATTTGGCATTGTTCTTAGTATACGTGCTTTTAAATCTAAGCTATCTACAAGCTGTCGAGTTGTCCATCCGGCCATAATTGAAATAACTGCTTTATTGTTAAATTTACTTTTCGTTTCTACTATTGCCTTTTCATATTGATATGGCTTTATTGCAAATATTATTATATCTGCAAATTGAGCAGCAAGCTCTATTTCACTTGTTACTTGCATTTTGTATTTGGTACTTATGAATTCTAACCTTTTTTCATCAATATCACATATCATTGTATTTTGTGGTTTTAAAACATCGTTTTTTAAGGCATTTGCGAATATCGCTTCTGCCATATTTCCTCCACCTATAAATGATATCTTATAATTATTCATTTTTCCTCCCAAAGTAATTGACATTAAAATTTCTGTATTATATAATAAAGACCGTTTTAGGGGAGTAGCTCAATTGGTAGAGTAGTGGTCTCCAAAACCATTGGTTGCGTGTTCGAGTCGCGTTTCCCCTGCCAACCGTTCTAAGTAATTAGGACGGTTTTTTTTATACGTTCACTTCCCCGCTTTTATCTAACTGATCTTTATTATCCTTCAAAATCGGTTTCACATAATTATTGTATAGTTCCATAACCTGACTTGCACTTCTTCCTGTATATTTTTTTGCATCCAAAAGATTATCAATTTCATCTTTGATACAATCAAAAATAGCATCATCTTTAATTCTTGTAATTAAATCATTCTGTTTTCCTTCTAACTTCACTTGCTTTGCAGCTTCCATAGAATGTGTTCTAATGTGATCATGGAGTTCTTGTCTGTCTCCACCTTTTTGCACTGCAGCCATCATGATTCTTTCTGTAGCCATGAAAGGAAGTTCTTCTTGAATATGTTTATCAATCATATTTTCATACACTACAATATCAGAAGCAATATTTAAATATAAGTTTAAGATTGCATCGATTGCAAGAAATGCTTGAGGAATAACGAGCCTTTTATTTGCGCTATCATCTAATGTGCGCTCTAACCACTGTGTGGATGCCGTATTTACAGTACTTGATGCTAAGGAATTTACAAATCGTGAAAGTGCGCAGATTCTTTCACTTCGCATAGGATTTCTTTTGTACGCCATTGCAGATGATCCTATTTGTTTTTTTGAAAAAGGTTCTTCAAGTTCTTTTTGATTTTGTAGTAATCTTAAATCATTAGCAAACTTATATGCACTTTGTGCAATCAAATTCAAACAATTGACTACTTGAGTATCATATTTTCTAGGATATGTTTGCCCAGTGACAGTAAAGGTATCCGTATATCCAAGTTTTTTACATACTAGAGTGTTTAATTGCAAAACTTTGCTTTCATCTCCATCAAACAACGCCATGAAGCTGTCCTGCGTTCCTGTTGTCCCTTTAACGCCACGAAGTTTCTTGTTGTTTGTAAGTCGTTCTAGTTCCTCATAATCCATGATAAGATCCTGAATCCATAAGGATGCACGCTTGCCTACGGTTGTTAGTTGTGCAGGTTGATAATGTGTATAGCCTAGAGTAGGTAAGTCTTTATATTTTATTGCAAAATTTGAAAGCTTATCAATCACATTCACTAATGTACTTTTTACTATATCTAACGCATTGTGGATAACTATTAGGTCTGCGTTGTCGCCAACGTAACAACTTGTTGCTCCCAAATGGATAATTGCACGCGCATTGGGGCATTGTTTTCCATATGCATATACATGTGCCATGACATCATGACGTACTTCTTTTTCTCGCGCATCGGCAACATCATAGTTAATATCTTCGATTTTGCTTCGTAGCTCTTCTACTTGATCTATTGTGATATCGAGTCCTAGCTCCATCTCTGATTCTGCGAGTGCAGTCCACAGCTTTCGCCAGGTCATAAACTTTTGATTATCACCAAAGCAGTATTGCATCTGTTTTGTTGCATATCGGATAATTAGTGGATTCTCATATTTCTCGTGCATGAATTTCTCCTGTAATTTGATATGTAGATTATACGTTATTTTGAGTTTTCATACAACATTGAGAATTTTGATTCTTAAGAAATGAAAAGTGAAAGAAATAATACTTGAATAAAGCTTATTGATATTTTATTATCATCATACGACCATAATTAAAAGAGAGTCGAAAGACTCTCTTTTTTTATTTTGTTTATTTTGCTAATTCTGAAAATCGAGTTTCTCTGATTACATTGACTTTAATTTGTCCCGGGTAATCGAGGTCTTCCTCAATTTTCTTGGCAATTTCTTTAGCCATAACTATTGCCGCGTTATCATCTACCACATCTGGTTTTACGATAATTCTAACTTCACGGCCTGCTTGAATTGCGTATGAAGTGTCTACGCCTTCAAATGAATTTGATATACTTTCGAGTTCTTCCAAACGCTTGATATAGTTTTGCATCGTCTCTCTGCGTGCCCCGGGTCTTGCAGCTGATATTGCATCTGCAGCTTGAATGAGCACCGCTTCAATTGTCTTTGCTTCTATATCTTCGTGATGTGCAAGTATTGCATGAAGCACTGCAGGGTTTTCATTGTACTTTTTCGCATAATCTCCACCTATCTGTGTATGCGTTCCCTCAACTTCATGGTCAAGTGCTTTACCGATATCGTGCAGTAATCCTGCTCTTTTTGCAAGCCTTACATTTGCACCGATTTCAGCAGCCATTAGTCCTGCAAGATGTGCAACCTCTAAAGAATGCTTCAATACATTCTGACCATAGCTTGTGCGATATCTGAGTCTTCCAAGTGTACGAATCAAATCTACATGTAATCCATGTACTCCAACTTCAAATACTGCGTTTTCTCCGGCTTCTTTTATTGCTACATCAACTTCCTTACGCGCCTTATTGACCATTTCCTCTATGCGTGCTGGATGTATTCTTCCATCGACTGTCAGTTTTTCAAGGGCTCTTCGTGCGATTTCGCGCCTTACTGGGTCAAATCCTGATAATATAACTGCTTCGGGAGTATCATCTATTATGAAATCAATACCTGTTGCGGTCTCTAGTGCACGGATATTTCTTCCTTCACGACCAATTATACGTCCCTTCATTTCATCATTAGGAAGTGGTACTACCGATACTGTGATTTCTGCAACATGGTCTGCCGCACATCTTTGAATAGCCATACCCACAATATCTCTTGCTTTTGTGTTTGCTTCTTGACGTGCTTCATTTTCAATATCACGAACCATTACTGCAGCTTCATATTTTGCTTCGCGCTCGATATTCTTAATAAGATTTTCATGTGCTTCTTCTCTTGTGAATCCTGAAATTCTTTCAAGTTCTGTCAACTGTTTTTGATATGCGACAGTTGTTTTCTCTTTCATCTTCTGTGTTTCTTGTCGAACTTCTTCTATTTTCTTTTCGTTGGATTCAATTTGAAGACTTTTCTTATCAATTAGATCTTCGCGTTGCTGTAGTCTTCGTTCTGCTCTTTGCAACTCACTTCTGCGTTGCCTAACTTCATTTTCAAATTCAGTTCTTAGTCTATGGACTTCTTCTCTGGCCTCAATAATCGTTTCTTTTCTTTTTGCCTCTGCTTTTTGCATGGCTTCATCTAATAATGTTCTAGCGATATCTTCTGCACGGCCAGTTTTCTTCTCCGCCATGCTTTTTCTCATACTATAACCAAATATTAAACCAATGATTATTGCGCCAATGCCAATAGCAATCGTAATAATTGGATTGCTAAACATTGGTGGAAACACCTCCCTATTTTTTGATCGCAAATAATGCGTAGATACTATCAATCACAAAAAGACTATAAGTATAATTATAAATTTAATTTGGATATATATAAACAATTAAGACTTACAATCATAATAAAATAGTCAATTTATGAAATTAACTATTTTAATTCTATTATGTTTTCATATATTAGTCAAGGAAAGCTGATTAAATCTCTTCTTCTGCTTCTTTATTATTATCTTGTAGGTATGTTTCTTTTATTTTCCCTTCAAGTTCAGATAGTATATCAGGGTTATCTTTCAAAAAAAGTTTTGCATTATCTCTCCCCTGCCCTA